>NZ_SDLH01000080.1:0-438 GCF_013096955.1 Anoxybacillus sp. EFIL
GTTCATGCGCGGGCGCAGGCGGTCCCATTCAGCGTCAGAGCTGACGAGCAGGTCCTTGGTGGCGCGGCTGGCGGCGGCCAGACCTTCGACCAGTTCGGGATGGTCGCGCAGCATTTCTCCGCGCATCACATAGCCCAACAGCGGGGTTTCGGGATCAAGGCCCAGTTCGCGCGCAGCGTCATCGACGGTGATCAACGGTGTCATGCCGCCTGCTTCCATCTTGGCGAGGAAGTGCCAGAAGTTGATTGCGCCATCGAGTTCGCCCTGCAAGCCCGTCTTGAAGATCAGCGGCGGTGCGCCAAAGACCTGTTCGGTCTCGGTCACGAGATCCATGCCGTGCATCTTTTCGGCATAGGCACGTAGGATCAGCCAGCTTTTGTCGAGCGGTCCACCGGCGATGCCGATTTTACCACCCTTGAGGTCAGCCAGCGATGTTGC
>NZ_SDLH01000081.1:0-437 GCF_013096955.1 Anoxybacillus sp. EFIL
GTGCTGCACGGTATCGACCTTGAGGTGAAGCCTGGCGAAGTAGTGGCAATTATCGGTCCGAGTGGTTCCGGCAAAACCACGTTGCTACGCAGCATAAATCTGCTGGAACAACCGGAAGCGGGAGCCATCACCGTTGGCGATATCACTATTGATACTGCACGTTCATTAAGTCAGCAAAAATCGCTGATTCGCAAGTTGCGTCAACACGTCGGGTTTGTCTTCCAGAACTTTAATTTGTTTCCGCATCGTACGGTGCTGGAAAACATTATTGAAGGTCCGGTGATCGTCAAAGGCGAACCAAAAGAAGAGGCCACGGCGCGCGCTCGCGAGCTGTTAGCGAAAGTTGGGCTGGCCGGTAAAGAAACCAGCTATCCACGTCGTTTGTCTGGCTGTCAACAGCAGCGAGTTGCGATTGCGCGTGCGCTGGCAATGCGTCC
>NZ_SDLH01000082.1:0-437 GCF_013096955.1 Anoxybacillus sp. EFIL
GTTATTATATTATTCTCTTTTAGATAGGCAAGTTCCTTAACAAGAGATTTTGGATTCACAACTACGCCATTTCCGATCACGCTAATTTTATCTTTATAAAAAATACCGGATGGAATCAAGTGTAATTTATATGTCACTCCATCAAACTTAATAGTATGTCCTGCATTGTCTCCACCTTGATAACGTGCAATAACTTCCGCATTTTCAATCAAAAAGTAGGTAATCTTCCCTTTTCCTTCATCGCCCCATTGGGTACCTACTACTACTACAGATGACATTTAATGACCTCTTTCTTTATATATTGCACTCCATAAGTATTGTACCAGTATTCGATCATGGATTCAATCTAAAATCGAATGATTGAATTCATTAAAATGAAAAAAAGCAGAAAAAAACGAACTATATTTTATTTATTTTTTTTATACAAAGCTAAATAC
>NZ_SDLH01000083.1:0-435 GCF_013096955.1 Anoxybacillus sp. EFIL
GTGTTTTATCCATTGAACTTACCTTCCCCCAAAGATCGCATGACGCAACGTCAGCGACGGGATTCAGTTTGGCGAAACGCGGCTCTGCATCAACTATTTTTCAGTCCAATGCGTCCCGCAATACATGGAAAACGGCAAGCACTGCCGCGTTACGCGTCGACTGCACGCGGCAGACAACCTGAACCGGTAAAGAAGGAGGTTGTTAAAGTGGTGCCCAAGGCGAGACTCGAACTCGCACGCTGTTGCCAGCGGGGGATTTTGAATCCCCTGCGTCTACCATTCCGCCACTTGGGCCACGCGCAATCCCTACCCAAGCTCATTCCGCTCGTCCAGCGCAAAAACGCATTTCCATGCTGTGGACTTGACCCGTCCTGCGGCGCGTGATCTTAGCCCTGCAACCCGTTTCCGGAGCCGTTATGTTACAGCGTCTGTACC
>NZ_SDLH01000084.1:0-432 GCF_013096955.1 Anoxybacillus sp. EFIL
AGATTATACGATGTATCCTCTATTTACTTTACACATACATTCTAACAACGAAACGGAGTAGAGTCAAGTTAAATCACGAACATTTTTTTATATAATTTTTTTTTCGTTCGCTTTTACTCCCATTCGATTGTTGCCGGTGGCTTGCTTGTAATATCGTAAACAACACGATTAACATGGGGCACTTCGTTTACAACACGTGTTGAAATGACTTCAAGTACATCCCAAGGAATGCGAGCCCAATCCGCTGTCATCCCATCAATCGACGTTACAGCACGAATGCCAACCGTATAATCATACGTGCGAGCATCTCCCATCACCCCGACGCTACGAATGTCAGGGAGTACAGTGAAGTATTGCCAAATGTCACGATCAAGCCCTGCTCTCTTTATCTCTTCACGCAAAATGGCATCCGATTCGCGAACGATTTCTAAC
>NZ_SDLH01000085.1:0-431 GCF_013096955.1 Anoxybacillus sp. EFIL
CATTTCTCCGACATATGGCCAAAGCAGATCAAGCGCCGCTTGCATCCGACGGTGGCTTTCCTCGGTTCCATCGCCCAGACCGATCACGGTCTCGGAGGAGCGGTCGAGGTGGTAGGTCACTTCTTTCAGCGCCTTGGCGGCTATTGCCGCGATCCGGTCGTCAGAGGCGTGCGTCAGGCCGGTAAGCAGTTCGAAATGAAACGCGTCAAACAGGCATTGCCGCATCAGGGTCTGGCCAAAATCGCCGTTGGGCTGTTCGACCAGCAGCAGGTTGCGGAAATCCCAGACGTCGCGCAGCATGGCCAGATCATCAGCCGAGCGCCCGGCGCCTTCGACCTCTCCAGCAAGACCAAGCCACATCTGGGTCTGCCCGATCAGGTCCAGCGCGGTGTTGGCCAAAGCGATGTCCTCGTCCAGCACTGGAGCATGAC
>NZ_SDLH01000086.1:0-431 GCF_013096955.1 Anoxybacillus sp. EFIL
CTTCGCACGAAGACCGCAGGATCAGACCAAAATCGCCCTCATCCATGATGTCATGCGCGACCGCCAACAGCTCTTCGCGCGCATCTTCATCCTTGATCCGGCGCGACACATTGATCCCCGGCGCATCGGGCGTGACGATGGCATAACGGCTCTTGAACAGCACCTTATGTGTGACCGGGATAGCCTTGCCCGGCTCAGCATAGCCGGTGACCTGCACCAAGAGCGTTTGCCCGGGGGACAGACCCTTGACCTGCCGCACAAACGCCGACCCGTCGGGCGTGCGCAGGAACATCCCGCCCTGTCCCTTCATCGGACGTTCGACAATGGCGCGATAAATCGTTCCCGGCGCAGGCTGGTCTGTGTCAAAGAACAGGTCTTCGACCACTCCATCCACCATCAGCGCCGCTGCTTCACGATCGCCAATGTGATCA
>NZ_SDLH01000087.1:0-430 GCF_013096955.1 Anoxybacillus sp. EFIL
AGGTGGTTCAGGTTGTCAAGGTGCAATGATAACTCAATACTCGCATGATTTAGGATGGAAAGGTATCCAAATTGACGCAGGAACACAAATCGTATTAGAAAATATCTACCTTGCACCTATGAACCCACAAGTCTCAAGAAAAGAACCTATTACAAATGGATCTTGTTTTGGTATACAGGTTAATACAGGTGGGTTTGTGACAATTGATAATGTAAATATGTTACGATGTGATGGCATAGGTATTCACATTACTATTGGTGCATATGGTTTTTGGGGATCGCATATTAACATCTTTCAAACAGCGTATAAGGGAGTTTTCATTGACAATCCGCAAGGGAATTATGTCTACCGAATAAAATTGGAGAATGTTAATGTTGATTGTTTATACAGCACGACAATTCCTTATGATTTTGATATGCTTGCAATGAGT
>NZ_SDLH01000088.1:0-430 GCF_013096955.1 Anoxybacillus sp. EFIL
AGTCATAGGTGTGATCGGAAAGAAGCGTGCCGTAGGCGGTCATACCCCCGATGCCGCCGCCTTTGGGGATTGGATGGGCGCTGTGCAGCTCGTCCTCACATCCCCACGCTCGGAAATGTTCTGACGTACGCTGTGTCAGGTTCTGCCCTTTTGGGATCGGCTGCGGTTCGGGATAGCGTTCCACCACGCACACCCGGATGCCGCGCTGGCCCAGTTCGACGGCAAGGCCAAGGCCGACTGGCCCGCCGCCGTTGATCACAACGTCAAAGCTGTCTCTCATGCCATGCCTCCCACGCGTCCGGGTTCGGAATAGATGTGTTTGGTTTCCAGGAAGTCATATAGCCCCTCTGGTCCGTGCAACCGCCCAAGGCCGGATTTTCCGTAGCCGCCGGTTTCGGCCTCTGCAAACAGCCTCAGATGCGAATTGATC
>NZ_SDLH01000008.1:0-136021 GCF_013096955.1 Anoxybacillus sp. EFIL
GCGAATTTTCCTCCAATGGTTTGGTTTGGTCACCTTTACCATACAGGAAAATTCGCATTTTTTGTACCCCTATTTTCTATATGCACACCGATCTTAAATGATCAAGTACAACTTGTGGTGAAGAGCCAAAAAAACTAAAATATGGTAAGTGATAGAAGTTAATTAGGAGCAGCATTTTTCTTCTTCTGTAACAACTAGACATACAACTTTACAAATATGCACTTTTCGAGCTGTTTCGTGGAAAATATGCATATCTTCAAGAAAACTTTCGACTTTTATATGCGATAAGCATATATCTGAAGGCAATATGATCATTTCACAAAATGAAGCAGATGAGTGAAATGTATGCACAGGTTGATCGAGTTTTTTTGCTGTATACATAATTATTTGTTTGATATGGCCATTTACCAGAATTTTACTATCGTATGGAGATGAGATGATTTTTGCGTCATGAATATGAACGGCAGCCATGACTTTTATAACCTTTTCGATATCTGGCTTTATTTTTGGGACTATTAGCTTTTCAGTTACAGTAAATTGTTTATATGCAAGTGGACAAGATGGAAATTCATCCCTTCCTGCGATTCCGACATACATAGTTAGGCGCTCATGATCAAATTTCATATACTTTCCTCCTCCCGTTATTTTTTCGTATGTGCAAGGGTATTAATTTGCGCATGTCCTTTGATAAAAATAAAGTAAAGACATTTATAAACAAATGTAACCCTTATGTAGAAAGGATGCCCAAGTATTCGGGCCATCCTTTTGTCTTAACGTAATATAGGCTGTAATAATGGATTAAGCGACGTATACAAGAACAAAATGACACACTTATGGACTGTGCGAGGATCAGTTAAGTTTATTTCAACGTCTTCAATAAAAACTTGCACAGGCCCAGCAAGAATATTGTTAATAGACAAGCCAACAGAAGCGAGAAGTTGGTTAACTGTAACCCCAGATGGAATATTAAGCGGAATGTTGATAAAAGAACAAAACGGTTGTTCAAAGTGAGCGGAATGAACGGATTGTTGTGGGACGTTAGCTGTATAAATAATTTTTTGACGTAATACGCCTTCGACAACAACTTTTACACCGATGGGGGTGAAAATATTACGTGTACCCGTAATGACCGCTTCAATTAACAACGTGTTAATTTGTTCTACATCTGGTTTTACGGAAGGAATAGTTAATTTTTCTTGAACTGCAATTTGATTGTTCGGATTTAGTGAACCGACAAAAGGAAATTCTGATGGAGGTGTAATACCAATAATTTGAACAAAGTTGTTTAGTACACCATCATTCATAAAACATTCATCCTTTCTTTTATTTAGCATTGTCCAATTGTTAATGTTAAACCTGTTAACGGGATAGAGAGTACGACAAGATTTGTAATTGGATCGCGAAGTTGGAGTGTAACAGTTCCTAGAGCAGCGTTAATTGTTAATGTAAAGTTTAATAGACCTGATAATAAACCGAGTACGCTGCCGGTACCGGATACGGTAAGAACATTGTTTTCACATAATATTTGAGTAATTTGAGAGCTATTTACATTTAAACTGATTGTGCCTAGAAGCGGAACAGTGACGTTTAAGGAAATTCCGTTGTTTGTCGGGTTGCATTCGTCACACAAACTAATATTTAAAGAAACGTCCGCTGTGACCCCTGCACCGTTTAATGTAATCCCCACACCATTAGCTGTTAACGTGTCAACAAACGAACAGTCACATGAAGAAAGAAGTGGTTTTATTGTTGTGTAGGCAAACAAGACGACACATTTACTAATTGTTCTGGGATCCAACATTTGTATTTCCACATCTTCAATTAAAACTTGTACAGGACCGTCTAAAATATCATTTAAAGAGAGACCGAGGGATGACAAATATTGTTGTACAGTAAGACCTTGTGGAACGTCTAACGGGATGTTAATGAATGCACAAAAAGGATGTTCAAAATGCGCAGAATGAACCGATTGTTCTGGGACATCAGCTGTATAAATGACTTTTTGTCGCAATACACCATCAATAACTACTTTTACTCCTACAGGTGTGAAAATATTTTTCGTCTCCGTAACTACCGCCTCGGTTAATAATGTATTCACTTGTTCAACATCTGGTTTCGCATCTGGAATTGTTAATTGTTCTTGAACAACAAACTGAGTATGTGGATTTAAATTTCCTATCACAGGAAATGTAGAGGGAGATGCAATTCCTATTATTTGTACAAAATCCCTTAAGAAACCATTATCCATGTTATTGATCGCTCCTTTGTTTTATGACTTAGCACAATACTATGTATATTGAAGTGAAGAACAGGTTGATTGTGTGTTTGTTTAAATTTGTAAAAATGGTTTGATATCCTCGAAAACACATTAAAGCATACATTGACGATAATCTAACAGAGATGGGGGATATCCTATGGGAGGTATTTAATTAACATGTTTTCTGTTCATAGCTGTTATTGTTACAGACGGGCAGGAGTAACAGGTAAATAAAAATAGAAGGACAAATTTCCTTCATCCTTCTTTCATTACTGAACATTCAATTGAGCAATACAAACACTGCGAAAAAGTGCGCGACAGACCCACCTAACACAAACATATGCCAAACCGCATGGTGAAATTTAAACCCTCTCCATACGTAAAAAATCGCACCGACCGTGTATAAAATGCCACCGCTCACTAAATACACGACTCCTTCTTGTGATAAAGCAGAAACGAGCGGTTTCCATGCAAATACAATTAACCAGCCCATCACAACATAAATCATTGTCGATGTGTATAAAAAGCGATTGACGAAAAAGCATTTAAATACTGTTCCGATGAGGGCCAGCCCCCAGACGATGCCAAACAACGTCCAACCGATTGCCCCCTTCACTGCTAAAAATAAAAACGGTGTATACGTGCCTGCGATAAAAAAGTAAATGGACGAGTGGTCGAAAATTTCGAATACCCGTTTCCATCGTCCTTCTGGCAAGGCGTGTACGATTGTCGATGATAAATACAAAATCAACATGGTGCTCCCAAACAATGTAAAACTAACAATGTGCCAAGCGTTTCCGTGCATCGCAGCCATGACCGTCAAAATAATAAGCGCTGCGATGCTAAACACCGCACCAATTCCATGTGTAATCGCATGAACGATTTCTTCTTCTTTCGTAAATGTATGTGTAAAAGCCAATGGTTTCATTCCTTTCGTGAAAGACATTTTGTTTATTCTACCACATATACATACATATCGTACATTTTTATTCATTATTGTTTTTGTTCGCGATATAATGGGAAAAGAAAGGGGTGAGAACGATGCAAATACAGTTGGAAAGGCAACGAAAGACAAAAAAATGGCTCGTACCATCACTCATCGGAGTATTGTTCCTTGCGGTGATCGCATGTGTTGCCATTTCGATTTACGTCGGCTGGAATTTGACGCATAAAGAGCGAAAAGCGGTCGTTGAAACACCACAAGATTACGGAATGGTTTATCAAAATGTGACATTTACAAGCAAAGATGGGGGATTGAAGCTGAAAGGTTGGGTCATCGAACCGACGAAACAAGCGAAAATGACCGTTATTTTTTCACACGGTTATGGCGGCAACCGCTACGAACCAAACGTGCCGTTTTTACCAATTGCCAAAGCGCTAACAGACGAAGGGTATCGCGTCATCATGTTTGATTTTCGTGCCAGCGGTGAATCGGAAGGGGAGATGACAACGATTGGTGCGAAAGAAAAATACGATTTGCTCGGTGTCATCGATTACGCGAAACAACACTATTCCGAACCGATCGCTCTTTACGGGGTGTCGATGGGAGCGGCAACGTCGATTTTAGCAGCAAGTATGGATGAAGATGTTAAAGCGGTTATTGCTGACAGTGCGTTTAGCGATTTAGAAGGGTATTTGCGGACATATATGCCTGTATGGACGAACTTACCGAATGTTCCGTTTACGTACTTAATTATTACCCTTATTCCGATGATTACTGATTTAGATCCAGCGGAATCTGTTCCGATCAAAGCAGTTGATACGATTACGCCGCGTCCCATTTTATTCATTCATAGCAAAGCTGACCCGTCCATCCCATATGAAGAAAGTGTAAAAATGTATAACAAACATCCAGACGTATTTGAACTTTGGCTCACCGACAAAGCGAAACATGTGAAAAGTTTTGCGATGTATAAAGAGGAGTATATTCAGCGTATGTTAGCATTTTTAGAAAAATTGAAAAAATAAAATTCTGAATATTCATTGACTTCTGATAAAAAGATAGGTATGCTTGTAGTAAATTTGAAAATAGAGAGGGGAACAGGAACAGTAAAACAATTTCTATAATTTTTTATAAAACTCTATACATAAACAATAATTTTCATGGTGTTATTTATGTATAGAGAGGTGATTGCGATGAAGTATTACAGTATTGGCGAATTTGCCGAGTTTATCGGAAAAAGCCAACAAACGTTAAGAAATTGGGATAAAAAGATGTTTTAAAGCCTGCTTATGTTGCGCCATCAGGATTTAGGTATTATTCCGAGCAACAGCTTCATCAAGTGCTTGGGGTCAAAAAAGCGATTGTCCCTAAAAAAGTTATTGGCTATTGTCGAGTATCAAGCAGAAAACAAAAAGATGATTTAGAACATCAAGTCGAAGCGGTACGCACATATATGATTGCGAAAGGCTATTCGTTTGAAATCATCGAGGATATTGGAAGTGGAATCAATTACACGAAAAAAGGATTAAGTCGATTAATCGACATGATTTGTAATGGTGAAGTAGAAAAGGTTGTCGTTTTGTACAAAGACCGGTTGGTTCGCTTCGGATTTGAACTGATTGAACAAATTTGTAAACGTTATGGGGTAGACATTGAAATCATTGACCATACAGAAAAAACAGAAGAACAAGAACTTGTCGAAGATTTAGTCCAGCTTCTCACCGTTTTTAGCTGCAAACTTCAAGGGAAAAGAGCCAATCGAGCCAAGAAGATGATAAAGGAGTGGCTTGAGGATGATTCGGTCGATCAAAGTTAGGTTAGAGCCGAACAACAAGCATTTCCAATCTATTATTAGTGAAGAAAGTAAGCGGCAAATTATCGAGAAAGAAGGACGTTTGCCTGATGCTGTGATCGCTTGTGTAGGTGGTGGCAGTAATGCGATTGGTGCTTTTGCTCATTATATCGATGAACCGAGTGTGCGCTTAATCGGTGTCGAACCGGAGCGGGTCGCTACGCTCACAAAAGGTGTTCCCGCGGTCATTCATGGTTTTAAGTGTCTCGTTTTGCTTGATGAAGAAGGAAATCCACAACCAACATATTCTATTGCCGCGGGACTTGATTATCCGGGAATTGGGCCAGAACATAGTTTTTTAAAAACATCAGGTCGAGCAGAATATTATACGGTCACGAACGAGGAAGTGTTAGAAGCATTTCAAACGCTTTCAAAAACAGAAGGAATTATACCGGCTTTAGAGAGTGCTCATGCCGTTGCATATGCAATGAAATTGGCCCCGACGCTCAATTCTGATCAAATGATTATCGTCAACTTGTCGGGGCGTGGTGATAAAGATGTCGAGCAAGTGTTTCATATGTTGAGAAGTTAGCCAAAAAAAACGTCGTTCCGCGTGATAGGAACGACGTTTTTTTGTTAATTTGCCTTTTTTAACATGTGCAATTCTTCTTCTGTTCGTGCAATACGACCAAGCTGATAGTCGAGTCGTTCGTGAATGTAAGCGATATCCTGTTTTGTGGCCATTTCTCCTCGGATGTGAGCAATTTCATGCCGCATTGCATCTTGAATGCTACGTTGCTCTAGCTGGTTGTCTCGAATGGCTTTAATCATTGCTGTATTTTCCTTCATTTGCTCTTTCAACCAACGAATATCTTCTTCATGTCTATGAACGATTGCTTTTAATTCACCAATCTCTTGTTTCATTGTCTGAATCTCTTGTTTCATTGTCTGAATCTCTTGTTTCATTGTCTGAATCTCTTGTTTCATCCATTGCATGTCTTCTGCTAAGTTTTGAACGAGGTTAACAAGTTGAAGGAGAAGTTGTTCTTGCACGCCTGATTCACCTACCTTTCATCCTAGAGGTATACGGCATTTCTAGTGAGGAGTATGAAGAGGAGTGTGGTGAAATGCCTTTGCCGTCATCTTATCATAATTTGTCGAAATGGACAAACTATTTTTTATATATGTTGAACCGCTTATTTTGTCGTCCGTGTAGCATACATGCGCTCTTTTGCGACTTGTAAAAGCTGCTGCAATTGCTCTCCTTCGACCGGATATGTCGCATAACCGACAAGAAAAGATACCGGGCTATTTTGTCTGATTCGTTCAATCATTGTAGACGGTTTCACAGCATTTTCGACAGCAATAATCAAGTATTCATCATTTGACCATTTAGCGATGATGTCACTTTTTCGTGTTTCTTCGACTAAAAGTTGTTCAAATGCTGCTTTTTGTTGTGGCTGGCTATTTTGTTTCGTACGGAGTAAATAAATGGTTAACCGACTATCCGGATCACGATCAACGAGTGCTGCGATTTTCTCAAATGTACTTGTAGCAAAGTCTTTGCTTTTTAGCTGATATATTAAATCTTTGACGCAAGTTTTTCGATCATAACGATTACCAAAATAAATACCTACAATGGTTTGAAATACATAAAAACCGACGACAACATATAATTCCGTTCCATGTAATTGTGTTACATCAATCGTATCACTCATAGCGATCGCTTCCGAAAATAATACAAGTTGACTAATGAATAAACCGATTGTTTTTCCCATATGTTTCTTAAACATATATTGTCACCTCTCTGTATATTATGAAACAATCGTACTATTGGGTTGGACAAATGGAGGAAAAATAAAAAAGGGCGAGACGATCGCCCTTTTACTTTAAAAGATGAAATGCGCTATAAAAACGATAATTGGCAATGTAATGAGTGTGCGAAGCAAGAAAATAACAACTAAATCTTTAAACGTAATTGGTAGTTTAGATGCGAGCAGCAATCCACCTACTTCAGACATATAAATCAGCTGTGTTACGGAAACGCAAGCAATAACGAAGCGAGTAAATTCACTTTCAATGCCGCTACCGATAATGGCAGGTAAAAACATGTCTGCAAAGCCAACAACCATCGTTTGTGCAGCAGCTGATGCTTCTGGTACTTGTAGGAGTGTCAAAAGTGGTATAAACGGTTTACCGAGCCATTCAAACACCGGTGTTGTTTCGGCAATAATTAATGCAACTGTTCCAATCGCCATGACGACAGGTAATACACCTAACCACATATCAATTACTGTTTGTATGCCGTTTTTTAACAGTTTGCCCATATCGCTATTGCGCTTAGCAACGTCTGTTGCTTGTTTTAGTCCCCATTGAAAAGGTGTGTACCCAGCTGGTACTGTTTCATCGACTGGTACGTGATGTTCATGATAATACGTATCTGGTTTTTTAGATAATGGCGGGATACGCGGCATAATGATCGCTGCTACGAGACCGGCAACGACGATAGTAAAATAGTACGCTCCAAACATATGTTCAAGCTTCATATACGTAATGACGACAATGCTAAATGTAATTGAAACGACAGAGAAGGTCGTTCCGATCACTGCTGCCTCTCGCTTCGTATAAAAGCCGTCTTCATATTGCTTATTCGTTAACAACACGCCAATTGTTCCATCTCCTAACCAAGAAGCGATACAGTCGATAGATGAACGACCAGGTAATTTAAATACGGGACGCATAATTTTTGTTAAAAGTGCACCACACAATTCGAGTAAGCCGAAATCTAAAAGTAACGGCAAAAATAATCCTGCAAATAAAAAGACAGAAAACAAAATCGGAATTAAACTATATAACAACAAAGCACCTGTATTTTCTGACCATACCCATTCCGGACCAATTTTCCATAATGTCATTGCCCCTAAAATTGTACCAACGATACGGGCAACGACAAACAAACCATTGACATCAAATAATCGACGAAGAAACGAGCTATTCATTATAAAAGAAGGCTGTGCTATTTTTGTGATAATTGTGCCAATCGTTGCGATAAACATAAATAAAACAGAGATGGCTGGGATGACAGAAACAAAATTCCCTTCGACCCACTTCGCTAAAATGGCTACAGGAATAGTCATTTCACTTTTATAAGGGACAGGAATCATAAAAAGAAATACACCAATAAGTGATGGAACGAGAAATTTTAGTATGTCAGTAAGCTTGTGTGATTGAGTATGATTCATTTTTTAAAACCACCTTTCTACTACATATTTTGAAAGCGGATACATAACATTACTACTATCGTAATATAAAAATAAAAATAGTCAATATAACAAAATGATTCAGAAATATAAATTATTTTGTATGGATGTATAAATATAAAAGTGTACACTTATATACATACGAAATTATGAATTAATAACGATTTTAATATTGCGAAATAAGCAACATAAAGCATAATAAAACAAAATGAACATATAATCAATCATTTTTTTGTATAAAAGTTCAAATTCGAAATTTTTTGTTTTTGTCAGCACATCGATGCGTGTATTTTTTTTGTTTGTGCGATATGATAAGCAAAAACAAGCAAAGGAGGAATAACAGATGTGGCATTATGCAAAACCAATCGTCGTTGTTAGTGAATGTCTCGGTTTTTCTCCTTGTCGGTATAACGGTGATCAACTAAACGATGAAGTAGTACATAAGCTTGCGCCATTTGTGCAATTTATTCCTGTTTGTCCCGAAGTTCGCATTGGGCTTGGTACGCCACGTGAGACGATTCGGCTCGTTCAAGACGGAGAACAAGTGCGGCTTGTCCAACCATCGACAGAAATGGATATAACCGAGCGAATGAACGAGTTTTCTGCTTCGTTTTTAACGCAATTAACGAATGTAGACGGTTTTATTTTAAAAAGTCGGTCGCCATCGTGTGGAATGAAAGATGTCAAAATATATCGTAGTGAACAAAAAGGACCTGCATCAGGAAAGGGAAGCGGGATGTTTGCGAAACATGTGTTACAAATGTTTGCACATAAAGCTGTGGAAGAAGAAGGGAGATTGACGAACTTTGTTATTCGAGAACATTTTTTGACGAAGTTATTTACACTTGCTTTGTTTCGAGAGGTTAAAGAGTCAAAATCACATCATCGTCTCGTTGAGTTTCATGCGGAGCATAAATATTTATTTATGGCGTATCATCAACAAAAATTGAAACAATTAGGAAACATTGTTGCGAATCGAGATCGTTTACCGATGGAAGAAGTATTTTTACATTATGAACAAACATTATATGAACTGTTTGCCCGTCGCTCACGCCGGAATTCAAACATAAATGTTTGTGAACATATGATCGGTTATTTTAAACATGAATTAAGCGGTGATGAAAAACGTTATGTCCATGAGTTGCTACAAAAATATCGCGCGGGCAAGTTACCGCTAAGTAGTGTGACAACGGTCATTCGTTCGTGGGCCATTCGTTATCAAAATAAATATTTACTGAAACAACGATATTTTCAGCCTTATCCAGAACCATTGCTTGATGTGACGGACTCTGGAAAAGGGAGAGACTATTGAAAAAAGCGACAAAGGATTATCCTTGTCGCTTTTTCGTCATAGCATAATACACTGGGATACCAGATAGCGTCACAACAATCGATAAAAACGTATCTAACGGTGCATGAAGTACTGTACTCATAATAATATATGCTGTGCCGACAATCGCGACGATTGGAGTAAATGGATAAAGTGGCACTCGATATAATGGTTCGTTAGATAATGGTTCGTTAAATAAGGATGATTTCCGTAATAAAAATACCGCATAAAAGGCAAAACCGTAAAATAAAAAGACGCTAAAAATAGCAATATCCGTTAAGCGATCCGCATTTCCAAGCAACATCATGACAATGGCAATTGCCATTTGTGCAAGTGTCGCAAAGACAGGTGTACGCCATGTTGGATGAATATGAGCCAAATATTTAGAAAAAGGAAACAAACCATCTGTTGCCATAGCAAATGGCATACGTGGAAATGTAAGTATTTTTCCATTTAAACAGCCGAAAATAGAAATTAAAATACCAATAGCAATAAATTTCCCACCGAATGCCCCAAATAAAATGGTCGCCGCTTCGCTTGCTGCATTCGGTCCAAGTGCAACAATTTCATCGGCACGAAGCACATGAAGCAATGCTACATTCACAGCCACGTAGGCAAACATGACGATAAGAATACCAGTGATAATCGCTTTTGGTAACGTTTTTGCTGGATTTTTCATTTCACCAGCAACAAATCCAACGTTCATCCATCCGTCATACGCCCACAATGTTGCTAGAACGGCAGCTCCCATACTGATCGTTTGGCTGTTTCCACTATCCATGTTGAAAATAGGTACATTCCCCTTTACTACTCCAAAAATAATAATAAGAAAAATAGGCAATAGTTTCGCCGCAGTTAACACACTTTGAACCATTCCACCAAACTGCGAACCAAGCATATTCACAACGGATAAAAACAAGACCGCAATGATTCCAATCCAAAGCTCACTTTCTTTTGGTAGAGCAAAAACACCTGCAAACAATGCACCAAAATACAACCCTAGTGCACCGATGACGGCAGGACCGTAAATGATTGTTTGCATCCATCCACATAAAAATCCCCAAAACCGTCCATACACTTTTTCGATATACACATACAATCCACCTGTTTCAGGAATTTTTGAACTTACTTCTGCAATCGTTAACCCACTTGCTAAAGTAATGATGCCGCCGATGATCCATGCGAGAAGAGCAAGTGTAGAATTTCCAGTTGAGTCGATGACGATCGCTGGTTTCATAAAAATGCCTGAACCAATGACTGTGCCGATGACGATGGCTGTAGCTGTCATAAAGCCGATGCTTCGTTTTAATTCTGTGTTCATCATGTTGTTCACCTCTAAAGGACAAATGTTTTTTTGTGTCGAACAATCGCTATTATAGCATGAGATGAAGAAAAAATTCTTTTTTTGAAAATTAAAACATTGACACGATAGAAGGAAACGAATAAGATAAAATTAAAGTTGGTTTAAAGAAACTTTTTTAACTTTAATCATCATTGTTTGCTTGTTCCACATGTCACAACATTTTTTGCTTATGCATATGATGGGCGGCAAACAAATTTTTTTGACTTTATTTTGCATTGAGGAAACTTTTATACCTTTATACAACTTTCGAGGAGGATGCATATGAAAAAGTGGATAGTTGTGTGGACTGCTTTATTATTGTTGTTTGGGTGTGAAACGAAAGAACATAAAAAAGACGTCATCTATATTGTCGCTACGACAGGGCAAATTGCTGATCTAGTTGAACGTGTCGGAGGAGAGCATGTTCATGTAGAAGCATTAATGGGGCCAGGGGTAGATCCGCATTTGTATAAAGCGACACAAGGAGATATTCAAAAGCTAAGTCAAGCAGACGTCATTTTTTATAACGGTCTTCATTTAGAAGGGAAACTAGGGGAAATATTCTCTAAAATGTCAAAAACGAAAAAGGTTGTCCCAATCAGTGAAGCAATTCCAAAAGAAAAATTAATTGACGTAGATGGAGTATATGATCCGCATATATGGTTTGACCTTGATTTATGGAGCTATGCTGCTCGAACAGTAAAGGATGAGTTAAGTGCGATCGATCCGAAACATAAACAAACTTACGAAGAACGAGCAGAAGAATATATCTCCCAACTGATGAAATTAAAAGAAGAAGCAAAACGAGAAATCAGCTCTATTCCAAAGCAGCAGCGTGTTTTAATTACAGCGCACGATGCCTTTCATTATTTTGGGCGTGCATATGATATTGAAGTAGTTGGATTGCAAGGATTAAGTACGGATGCAGAATATGGACTAAAAGATGTGCAACAACTTGTTGATTTAATCGTGTCTCGAAATATTCAAGCGGTGTTTGTGGAAAGTAGTGTATCGAAAAAAGCGATCGAAGCAGTTGTCGAGGGAGCGAAACAGCGTGGACATCATGTCTCAATTGGTGGGGAGCTCTTTTCAGATGCGCTCGGGCGAAAAGGGACAGAAGAAGGAACATTCATTGGTATGTATCGTTACAATGTCAAAACGATTACACAGGCGTTGAAAGGGGAATGAAGATGAATCCGTTGGTTGTAGAACAAATGACAGTTGCATATGATCGGCAGCTTGTATTGGAGGATGTGTCGTTTTCTGTTCCTGAAGGAAAGTTAGTCGGGGTGATCGGCCCAAACGGAGCGGGAAAATCAACGTTAATGAAAGCGATGTTAAATTTTATTCCGCGCATGCACGGACATGTTTTCGTATACGGTCAACCATATGAAAAGCAACGCCATCTTGTTGGATATGTTCCACAACGAAATTCGGTCGATTGGGATTTTCCGACGAATGCGCTTGACGTCGTATTAATGGGGAGATACGGTCATATCGGATTATGGAAACGACCGAGAAAAGAAGATATAGATATGGCTATGCAATGTTTAGATAAAGTTGGCATGTTGCCGTATGCAAAGCGACAAATTAGCCAATTATCTGGCGGGCAGCAACAACGTGTATTTTTGGCGCGTGCGCTAGCACAAGACGCTTCCATTTATTTTATGGATGAACCGTTTGTTGGGGTAGATGCAGCCACAGAAAAAGCGATTGTCCAACTGTTAAATGAATTAAAAACGCGTGGAAAAACAGTATTAGTCGTTCATCATGATTTGCAAACGGTACGGGATTATTTTGATTACGTTTTACTGCTAAATAAACGTGTCATTGCATTTGGAGAGACAGAAAGTGTATTTACGTATGACCATATTCAAAAAACGTATGGTGGAAAAGTGACTTTTCTTTCTTCCACACATATTGTGGGGTGAATAGGATGGATATTAATGTTCAATGGGTATTTACAAGCATGGCTTTGCTTGGATTAGCCAGCGGGATGATCGGAACGTTTGCCTTGCTAAAAAAACAAAGTTTAATAGGAGATGCGATGGCGCACGCTGCTCTTCCTGGTATTTGTATCGCTTTTCTTTTATATGGACAAAAATCGCTACTTCTTTTTCTCATTGGCGCTGCTTGTTCGGGATATATTGCGACGATATGCATTCAGTTTATTGTGAAACATACGCGTGTAAAAGAAGATGCCGCGATCGGTATTGTGTTGTCTGTATTTTTTGGTTTAGGCATTGTGCTATTGACATGGATTAATCAACATGAAGGCGGAAATCAAAGTGGAATTCATGACTTTTTGTTTGGAAAGGCAGCGTCATTGACTGGAAGTGATGTCAATGTGTTAACTGTAACAGCTGTAACGGTCATTATTATGATTCTCATTTTCTTTAAAGAGTTTAAAATCATTACATTTGACCGAGCGTTTGCGCAAGGAATTGGTATACCCGTATCGCTGTTAAATGGTGTGCTTATGTTTTTAATCGTTTCTGTTGTTGTTATTGGTTTACAAGCAGTAGGCGTTGTGTTAATGTCCGCACTACTTATTACCCCCGCATTAGCTGCGAGATATTGGACAGAAAAACTTGAATGGATGACGTTATTAGCCGGGGGATTCGGTGCTTTATCAGGGGTGGCCGGGGCATATATTAGTTTAATCGCCTATGCACCCACTGGTCCACTTGTTATTATTTTTGCGACGGTGCTGTTTATTTTTTCATTTTTATTTGCTCCGAAACGTGGTTTATGTAGCAAAATGATTCGGCGCCATATAGAAAGAAAAAAATTGCAATCTCAACAACTGATGTATAAGCGAGGGGAGCAACTATGAGTTATACGATGTGGATTTTACTCACTGCATCTCTTGTCGGCATCAACTGCGGATTAGTCGGTACATTTCTTGTGTTGCGAAAAATGTCAATGCTGTCCGATGCCATTAGCCATAGTGTGTTGCTTGGTATTGTTGGAGCGTACATGGTCAGTCATCATCTGCAAGGTGTGTCTATGCTCGTTGGTGCATTAATTGTTGGATTGCTCACGACATTTCTCGTTCAATGGCTGCATCAAAAAGGGGTTCAAAATGATGCAGCAATCGGAGTTGTGTTTACATGTTTGTTTGCTATCGGTGTTGTTCTCATTTCTCTCTTTGCAGATCGTGTCCATTTAGATGTTGAACATGCATTAATGGGAGAGATTGCATTTGTGCCTTGGGATGTGCTTGAAGTCGGAGGCAAAAGCATCGGTCCGAAAGCGATTTGGTTGCTTGGATTTGTTTTAGCTATCAATATATTTTGCATCGTTTTTGCTTACAAAGAATTAAAAATTAGCTCATTTGATTATGAAATGGCAGTCACGCTCGGCATTCCGGTTGTATTGATTCATTATGTATTAATGGGAATGTTGTCATTAACGACCGTTGCATCATTTGATAGCGTTGGTGCCATTTTGGTAGTAGCGATGCTTATTGTACCGAGTGCGACGGCATACTTATGGACGGATCGGCTAAGTGTGATGCTTATATGCAGTGCGCTCATTGGTGTGTTAGCGTCGATGATCGGTTACATGATTGCAACGGTATTCAATGTATCTATTTCCGGAGCGATTGCTGTATCAACAGGTGTCATCTTTTTTATCTCTTTATGGATCGCGCCAAAACACGGACTATTGCGAAAGTGGTTAAAAAAATCTCCTGCCTAGGCAGGAGATTAATCTTTTATTGAGGAAAGAAACGTATCCACAATGCTTACATCATTTGTAATAAGAAAAGCAGGAAGTAATGCAATAATTGTCACAACCGTCGCATAAGAGACAATAATATTTTTCACTATTTTCACTGTGCTCACTTCCTTTTGAATTTATTTTCTTATTTTTCTGTCATTTTGTCAACTTCTTTTTATAAGCAAAATGTTTATAAGAAAATGGTATAATAAAAAAATAGTTGTTTGAAAGGGGGGGTACGGTGCGAATACGAGATTGGGATCGGAATTTACGCATTCGTTTAATTGGAGAGTCATTGGTCGGGGTTACATTTTGGATGATATTTCCTTTTATCGCTATTTATTTTTCAGAGATGTTTGGTAAAGAAAAAACAGGTATATTACTTGTTATTTCGCAATTATTTTCCGTGATTGCTAATTTGCTTGGCGGGTATTTGGCTGATCGATTCGGAAGAAAAAAAATGATGGTGTTTGCTGCTTGTGGACAAGCGCTTGCTTTTTTGTTATTTGCATTGGTCAATTCTCCGCTATTTTCATCACCATTGATGGGTTTTATTTGTTTTGCTCTCGTAGGGGTATGCGGTTCACTTTATTGGCCTGCTAGCCAAGCGATGGTGGCTGATGTTGTTTCGGAAAAAGACCAAAGTAGTGTATTTGCTGTATTTTATACGGTCAATAACGTAATGGTTGTGATCGGTCCATTGCTTGGTGGCATATTTTATCCTGAGCATCGTTTTTTCCTATTTTTAATCGCGGGAACGTTTTGTGCTATCGTCGCGATTGTTCTTTCCATTTATTTAGAGGAAACAGCACCGATATGGAGAAAAACAACAGGGACGTGGTATATGTTTTTTGTTGAGCAATTAAACAATTATCGTCTCATTGCAAAAGATCGGACGTTCCTTTTATTTATTGTTGCTGGTATTCTTGTGGCACAAACGTTTATGCAACTCGACATTTTACTTCCTGTTTACATAAAGGAAGTTGTTTCAAAACAAACATTATTTTCTGTTGGTTCATGGTCACTTTCGTTGAGCGGGGAGAAAGCGTTTAGTGTCCTAATTGCTGAAAACGGATTGCTTGTCGCTTTATTTACGGTAGCTGTGACGAAGTGGATGGAAAACTATAAAGAAAAATGGGTGTTTGTCTTTTCTTCACTCTTTTACGGAATCGCCATTTTTCTTTTTGGTCAAACCACATCGCTATGGATGATGGTCTTTTTAATTGCTTTATTTACGCTAGCAGAACTGATGACAGTCGGCTTACAACAAACGTTTGTTGCTAAATTAGCACCTGAGCATATGCGCGGACAATATTTTGCTGCAGCGGGCTTACGTTTTACGCTTGGGCGCATGATGGCACCACTCGCTTTGACGTTGCCGTTTGCGTATCATTGGACGTTTTTTATCTTAACGTTACTTGCCGTATGTAGTGCTTGGCTGTATGCGATCATGTTTCGAGCGATGGAGGAAGAACAAGCATGATTATTCTGGATGGTTTACAAAAAAGAAAAAATGGGCGTATTGGGAAGCAGTGACGTTGTCGTTGACAAGGCGCACACCGTGATGTACATATATGGTGTGTAGCCTCTTCTTTTTCTCATATTTTCCCTTTTCTTCTCATACATATGATGATGTAAATATGAGAAAAAGAGGGGAAATACGTGTGAATGAACAAGGGGGATTACAAAAAGAAGCGATGACACGAAGCGAACGACGAAAACGAAAACGACAATTTGTTTTTGTGTGTTTATTATTCGTTGTAAGCGCGTGTGTCGTCGGGGCATGGGGAATGGTGAAACGAGAGACGAATGAGCAAAAAGTAATCGAGCAATTCATCATCGCGTTGCGTCAAGAAGATGTACATACGTTGCGTCAATTTATTGATGTACCATTAAATCATAAGTCGCTCTCACCGCTTTTTGCGTATTTGCGCCAACACCCAGAAGGCTATGACCGAATAAGGAAAGAGTTAGAGCGGCAAAAAGATGATCGAGTTTACATAAAAGGATTAACGTCAACTCCGCCGATTTTTTTAATGAAATTGTCGCAAGGAACATACAAATTTGAGCCCGCGTTATATCACGTCTATGTACAAACGAATGAGAAAGGGGCGCGTATTTTTATTAACAACGATTATGTTGGAGAAACGAATGTGCCGCTAACGAAAGTCGGGACATATGTTCCTGGCTTATACGAAGTGAAGATCGCTACTGATGAACACGAACGAACGGAAACAATATCACTTTTCGGCGGTGAACGCATTCGGATGATCCGTCTTGATTTCAATTAAAAGGATGCAGCGATACGTTGCGTCTTTTTTTATGAACAATTGAAACATATCTTCTCGCTCGTACGTAATACAGTCAGCGTTTCCATTTAGTAAAAAATCATAGTAAAATAAAGGATCATAGACGATTGGAGGAAAACGATGAAACGATTCATTCGAACGATATGGCGATGGTTTGTGTCATGGAACGTGGGATTATTTAGTGCTCTCATTTCGTTGCTTGCATTTCGTTTGCCGTTTTTTATTTCATTTTTGATCGGTGCAAGCATAGGGGTGATGTATTCACTGTATATGAAGAAAAAAGAAAAGAAAAATCTATTATATGATTTTAAGGATGAGCGATTGAAAGATGCGAAAAAAAAGGTTCGGAAAATCGGAAAAAGTTTGTGGAGAATTCGTTCAGTTGCGATGTTTTCTAAACTTTCCCGTTTGTACTCCATCTGTCAAAAAATAATTGAAATTGTCGAAAAACAACCGGATCGTCTCGCTGTCGCGCAACCGTTTTTTAACACAACATTGGACTCCATTGTTACAATTATTGATAAATATATTTATTTAACCAAACAACCCGTAAAAAGTGAGGAGATTCGTCAAGCAATTCATGAAGCAGAGGAAGCGCTTAGCCTTGTGCTAACGAAAGCAGAAAACGAACTGTTGGACATGCTTGAAGAAGATTTGTTTGATTTAAAGACGGAAGTAAAACTTGTGAAACATACGATTGCATCAGATGATCCCCTTTCTTTACCAATAAAACATACAATAACAATAACGGAGGAGAAAAAGCATGAGCAAAAACGATGAAATGCTTTGGACAAGTTCGATCGATTCGTTGCTTGCTAATCCATTTGGTGAAGTGACAGAAGTAACGGACAAGCCATCATCTTCGCGGTTCATTGACCAATTAAAAGAAGAACATCGTCAAAAAGCGTTAGCACTTGCAGAACAAATTGATCCCCGCAATCATCAAGCTATTTTACAATATGGAGTAGCAGCACAAGCGGAGCTGTCACGCTTTTCACATTCGATTTTAAACCATGTGCAGAAAAAAGATGCTGGACCTGTTGGAGAAGTGATTCAAGAGCTAATGACAAAAATGAAAGAAGTAAACGTTGAAGATTTTGCAATGAACAAAAAAAGCTTTTTCGCGCGCATGTTTCAATCTGTCACACAGTCTGTGCAACATATTTTATCTAAATATCAAAAATTAGGTGTCGACATTGATCGGATTGCTGATCAACTTGAAAAACATCGCCAAATGTTATTTCGTGACATCATGATGTTAGAAACATTGTATGAAAAAAATAAAGAGTACTTTGATGCCTTAAACATTTACATCGCCGCAGCTGAGTTGAAGCTCGAACAACTGCGAACAAAAACGATTCCAGAGCTAGAGAAAAAAGCGTTACAGTCACAAAATCAAATGGATGTGCAAGAAGTAAATGATATGATTCAATTTGCTGACCGACTTGAAAAACGCATTCATGATTTAAAATTAAGTCGGCAAATTACGATTCAAACGGCACCACAAATTCGGCTCATTCAACATGTCAATCAAACGTTAGTCGAGCGCATTCAATCGTCCATTTTGACAGCCATTCCGCTTTGGAAAAATCAGCTTGTTATCGCACTAACACTCCTTCGACAAAAGAAAGCGGTAGAAGCTCAAAAAGCGGTAACAAAAACGACGAATGAGCTGTTGTTGCGCAACTCAGAAATGTTAAAAATGAATACAATTGAAGCGGCAAAAGAAAATGAAGAAGGGCTTGTCAGCATCGAAACGTTAAAGAAGACGCAAGAAAATTTATTAGAAACACTCGAAGAAACGTTAAAAATTCAACAAGAAGGTCGCATGAAGCGTCAGCGAGTAGAGCAAGAGCTTATTGACATGGAAGAACAATTAAAACAACGACTACTTACGTTAAAAAGGGCTGAATAAAATCAGCTCTTTTTTTATTGATTTTATATACCTGTTAGGGTATGATGTGTAAGGGAGGTAAGACAATATGATTTATACAGTCATTGTTTTGTTCGTACTACATGCTTTGTATTATCGTTATGTACCTGTTCGTGGTGTCAAAGAGTTGACATCTTTATCATCATATGAACATGTGACGTTGCTTGATGTGCGTGACTACAATGAGAAAGATGAGATAAATGGAGCGCTCCGGATTCCGGTTGCGTACTTAAAACGTCATTATCAAGCCATTCCAAATCGTCAAGTGATCATTATTGCAAAAAGCCATTTAGAGAAAAATGTCGCGATTCGATTGCTTAGACGCTATCATTTTTCTGTACAAGGATATTATATAAAAGAACATGAGCATGCAAATGCGTTAAAGATGGTAAAATGTCACTAACTGTTCAAACTTTATGAAATGATTGTTTGGTATAATACGGTTACACGTACTTGTATATGGAGGGGATAGATGATGAGAAAAATTGTTATTGTTGGCGGTGTAGCTGGAGGAGCTTCTGCCGCAGCACGTTTGCGTCGGTTAAGCGAAAAAGATGAAATCATTATGTTTGAACGAGGTGAATATATTTCATTTGCAAACTGTGGGCTTCCGTACTATATTGGGGATGTCATTCAAGAGCGAAGCAAGCTACTTGTACAGACGGTTGATGGCATGTCCAAACGATTTCGCATTGATGTGCGCAATTTAAGTGAAGTCACAAGCATTAATCGTGAACGGAAAACGGTCACTGTCACCAATTTACGAACAAATGAACAGTATGAACAACCGTATGATGTTCTTATTTTGTCGCCAGGTGCCAAGCCGATCGTACCACCAATTCCGGGAATTGATGAGGCAAAAGCACTTTTTACGTTGCGCAATGTACCGGATACAGACCGTATTCGATCGTTTGTTGATAACGAAAAACCGAAACGTGCTGTCGTCATCGGTGGGGGATTTATTGGTGTAGAAATGGCTGAAAATTTGACAGAGCGCGGTGTACATGTGACGCTTGTAGAAATGGCAAATCAAGTGATGGCACCGATTGATTACGAGATGGCAGCAATTGTGCATACACATATGAAAGAACACGGTGTCGATTTAATTTTAGAAGACGGTGTGCAATCGTTTGAAAACGAAGGTCGACGCGTCGTATTAAAAAGCGGTCGTACGATCGAAACAGATATGATCATTTTAGCCATTGGTGTTCAGCCGGAAAGTCAGTTGGCGAAAGAAGCAGGATTGGAACTTGGTTTTCGTGGTGCCATTAAAGTAAATGAACATTTACAAACGTCTGATCCAAATATTTTTGCAATCGGTGATGCAATTGAAGTAAAAAGCTTTATTCACGGATTTGAAACGTTTATTCCGCTTGCATGGCCAGCGAACCGTCAAGGTCGACTAGTCGCCGACTACATTAACGGTCGCGATGTAAAGTACAACGGAACGCTCGGTACGTCGATTGCTAAAATTTTTCATATGACAGTAGCGGCAACAGGATTGAACGAAAAAATATTAAAACATCACGGTGTTGATTACGAAGTCGTTCACGTTCATCCAATGAGCCATGCAAGCTATTATCCAGGTGCAACGCAAATGACATTAAAGTTAATTTTCGATCGTCAAGGTCGAATTTATGGAGCACAAGCGGTTGGACAAGATGGAGTCGACAAGCGCATTGATGTCATTGCAACGGCGATAAAAGGTGGATTAACTGTATACGATTTGCCTGATTTAGAATTAGCCTATGCGCCTCCATTTTCATCAGCGAAAGATCCAGTCAATATGGCTGGATATGTAGCGTCAAACGTGCTAGATGGCATGGTTGAAACAGTACAATGGCATGAAATTGATGACATTGTCGCTAACGGCGGGGTGCTCATTGACGTTCGCACACCGAAAGAATTAGAGACAAGAGGAGCAATTCCAGGAAGCATCAACATCCCACTTGATGATTTGCGTGACCGTCTTCATGAATTACCGAAAGATCAAACGATTTATGTCACATGTCAAGTTGGTTTACGCGGATATTTAGCCACGCGCATTTTACAAGAACATGGTTTTCAAGCAAAAAATTTAGACGGCGGGTATAAACTGTATTCAAGTGTAAAATAAGGGGGATTGACATGTTTGAAAATATTTTACCAACACAAGCGGACGTATTGCGCCATGAAACAAATGTTGAAGTGCTAGACGTTCGTGAAGCACACGAAGTAGCGGCAGGAAAAATTCCGAACGCACGCCATATTCCGCTCGGTCAGCTGTTTGCTCGCTTAAACGAACTTGATCCGGACAAAACGTACATCGTCGTTTGCCATTCCGGTGGTCGAAGTGCATTAGCGTGCGAATGGCTAGCAGAACGCGGTTTCCATGTAAAAAACATGGTCGGCGGCATGATGAGTTGGGAAGGAGAAGTGGAATAAAAGACTGGCGATGTGCCAGTCTTATTTTTTATTGCAAATATTTTTGTTGAATGCGCAACACTTCTTTCATCAACTGCTCTCCAATTTGAGGACGAGTACGATCATAAAGTGGTTGAAGATGATTAAGCCACTCTTTCTTTTGTTTGTCAGTGAGCCAATGAATGTTCATGCGTTTTGAGTGAATAATTTCGTTGAGTTGCTTTTCGTTAATAATTTTTGCGTGAGTTTTCATCCAGTCTGTTGTTTCGTTCAATGCTTCAATAATGATTTGTTGTTGGTTTTGTGTTAAATTATTCCAAAAAGATTCATTCATTAGCACAACATATCCAAGATACCCATGATTGCTAATTGTCATATATGGTTGCACTTCATAAAATCTTTTTGAATAAATGTTGGAAATTGTATTTTCTTGTCCATCAACTTGCTTATAATACAATTCACGAAATGTGTCATGAAAAGGGGCTACTTTTGGGATTGCACCGAGCAAGCGAAATTGTTCTTGGATGACCTCACTTGGCATTGTACGAAATCGTAACCCATGAAAATCGTTTGGCTGTACAATCGGACGTACGCTGTTTGTTACTTGCTTGAAGCCATTCTCCCAAAACGCCAATCCTTTAATGTGAAAAGATTGTAGTTTTGAAAACAAAATATGACCAATTTTCCCTTTAAGCGCTTCTTCAACAGCTTCGTTATTTGGAAATGCAAACGGTAAATCGAGTACTTGCCATTCTGGAATAAGAGTTGTTAATTTTGAATAGGCCGGTGCAATCATTTCTACTTTTCCTTGTTTTAATGCTTCTATTTCTTCTTCATCTGTAAACAATGTTGCATTCGCATAAATTTCAACTTTTATTTTTCCGTTTGATTTTTCAGCCACGAGTGTAGCAAACTTTTGTGCCGCTAATCCTTTTGGGGTATGTTCTGCGACAACATGACTAAAACGAATGGTAAGTTGGTCTTGAAGCCCTTCTTGTTCGTCGTCATATGGAAGAGAAGTCATTGATGAAAACGAAGGGATGAGCCAGTAAAACCAAGAGATAATTATAACGATTGAGAAAATGCCCCATTTTACATTCTTCATCTTTATCACCGTGCATTGTGTTTGTATAATTAATTATACATTATACAAGAAAATTTCGAATGGATGAACAATTCATGAAAAAGATATCGGTCAGATGGAAAATTTTAATGTTATCTATGGTCATTGTTCTCGTTAGTATTGCGGTTGGAAGTGCTATTGTCATTAGTCACGTTATTCAATTAAAAGAACAGTCTCTTAGAGAACGATCTCTTTTGATCGCTCGAACGGTGGCACAAATCCCTGAAGTAAAGAAACATGTACAACGCAAAGAAGGATGGCAAACGATTCAACCGATTGTTGAAAACATCCGAACGATTTATCATGCGAACTACATCGTTGTCATGAACATGGAACGTGTTCGCTATGCTCATCCCTCTTATGAGAAGCTTGGCACAATTTCTTATGGTGAGGATGAGATTGAGGCATTTACAGAACACACATATACGTCAAAGGCGAGAGGGGATCTAGGTATTTCTGTTCGTGCATTTACCCCGATTATGAATGAAAGCCACCAACAAGTAGGGGTCGTTGTCGTCGGTCATTTGTTGCCATCTATAAAGGAATCATTAAAAGATTTTAAAAGGGAAATTATTTGGACATTAATCATTACAATCAGTTGTGGCGTTGTTGGTTCATTCTTACTCGCGAATCACTTAAAAAAAGAAATGTTTGAGCTAGAACCACATGAACTGACACGTTTGCTTGTAGAACGAACAGCTACGTTCCATGCCATGTATGAAGGGGTTATTGCAATTGATAAAAAAGAAAGAATTACAATCTTTAATGAAAAAGCCAAGCAAATGATGGGAGTAGACGGAGAGGTCATTGGGATGTGTATTCGTGAAGTTATTCCCGATACACGCTTGCCAGAAGTACTATATTCCAAAAAAGCTGTATATCACCAAGAAATTATTGTCGGTAACCGCTTAATTGTAAGTAATCGTATTCCGATTGAAGTAAATGGTGATGTTGTTGGTGCAGTTGCAATTTTCCAAGATCGAACAGAAGTGGCGAAAATGGCTGAAGAGTTAACGGGTGTACGTGCTTTTATAGAGGCACTCCGCGTGCAAAATCATGAGTATATGAATAAGTTACATACGATTGCAGGATTAATTCAGCTTGGTAAAACAAGTGAAGCGCTCGCTTATGTGTTTGAAGAGAAAGAGGAACAAGAGTCACTGATGTATTTTTTACGCACACGTATTCGTGATGAAAGTGTAGCTGGGTTACTTTTGAGCAAAGTGTCACGGGCGAAAGAAATCGGTGTATCGTTTATCATTGACCGCTCAAGCATGTTGTTATCGTTTCCGCCGCGATTAGATCGGCACGATTTTGTCATTTTGCTTGGTAACTTAATAGAAAATGCCTTTGATGCATGTTTGGCAACGGAGAGAGAAGAAAAATTTGTTGAGCTATGGATAGGAGAACAAGAAGACGGGTGGACAATTGTCATTGAAGATAATGGAATAGGAATGAAAGAAGAGGAAAAGAAGCGCATATTTGATTATGGATATACAACAAAGGATGGGAGTCATCAAGGAATTGGCATGCATCTTATTTACAATATTTTAAAGAAGAGTGATGGGGATATGAAGATCGAAACATCGTGGCAAATTGGAACCACGATCGTGATTTCATTTTCAAGAAACAAGGGGGAAAAATTGTGATTCGCATATTACTTGTAGAAGATGATCCGATGGTACAACAAATTAATAAAAAATTTGTTGCCCAAGTGGAAGGAGTTTCAGTCGTAGGAACAGCAGCAAACGGAGAAGATGCGTTAGAAAAGTTGGAGAAGTTGCGGCCGGATTTAATTTTGCTTGATGTATATATGCCGAAAATGGACGGGATACAAACCATTCGTTTATTTCGGGAACGAGGATATCAAGTCGACGTCATTATTGTATCAGCAGCAAGTGATGCAGAAACTATTCAAACGATGTTGCGCAATGGGGTAGTAGACTACATCATTAAACCATTTCAGTTTGAGCGCTTAAAACAAGCGATTGAACGATATCAATTATTACGAAAAACGTTAAATGATAAGCAGGTAACACAACAAAAAATTGATGAGTGGATGTACAGGCATACTCAAAAGCAACAAATTAGTTTACCGAAAGGATTAAATGAGGCAACGCTTCGACAAATTGAACAATATATGCTTCAAGCGACGGATGCCCATTCGGCAGACGAAGTAGCAGAAGCTATCGGCATCGCCCGAGTCACAGCAAGACGTTATTTAGAATATTTAGAGAACATCGGTGAAGTAGAAAAAGAAGTACAGTATGGGACAATAGGTCGTCCGATTCATCGCTATCGAAGACCAAAAAGAACAAAATGATCAATATGTTCAAAATATTCCCTCCTTTAAATGAAAGCGATATCATTTAAGTCGTAATCATTGATAGGGGGGAATTTTTCATGAAGAAAATGGGCTTTTTGTTTATGCTCATCTTGCTTGTTGGAGGATTGTTTGCTTGTAGCAATTCGCAATCGACGAGCACAAACACGACAGAAAAGAAAAAAGAGGAAGCGTCAAGTGAGCCGATTGTGATTAAGTTTTCACATGTTACAGCACCAGATAGCCCAAAAGGAAAAGCGGCTGATTTATTTAAACAACTAGTCGAAGAGAGAACAAAGGGAAAAGTAAAAGTAGAAGTGTATCCATCGAGTCAATTGTTTGATGATGATAAAGCGATTCAAGAATTGCCGCGAAACACTGTACAGTTAATCGCACCATCAACAACAAAGCTTGTCAGCTATGACCCAGCTTTCCAAATTGTTGATATGCCATTTTTGTTCACAAGTGATGAAGCGGTATATAAATTTTGGGATGGAGAAGGTGGCCAAATTTTATCGAAAAAACTAGAAAAATATAATATTAAAGTTTTAGCGATGTGGGCAAATGGGGATAAGCACTTTACTAACTCTAAGCGTCCATTGAAAAAGCCAGAAGACTTTAAAGGACTCAAGTTCCGTACACAAACGGGAAAAGTGCTTGATGAGCAATTTGCTGCGTTAGGTGCATCTGCAGTACCAATGGGATTTTCCGAAGTATATGTTGCTTTACAACAAGGTACTGTCGATGGACAAGAAAATACGTTTAACAACATCGATACGCAAGGATATGCCGAAGTACAAAAATATTTAACAGTATCGGGACACGGGTGTTTAGATTACCTTTTATTAACAAATACAAAGTTTTGGGATAGCCTTCCTGAAGACGTTCATAAAACGTTAGAAGAAGTTATTGTAGAAGTGACTGAACAACAGCGGAAATGGTCTGAAGAGTTAAACAAAGAGTCATATGAAAAGCTAAAAGCAAGTGGAATGGAAGTATACGAGTTGACGAAAGAAGATATTGAAGAGTTCCAAAAGGCTATGCAACCTGTCTATGAAAAATTCGCAGATAGTATCGGTCAAGATTTGATCGAATTAGCGAAAAAAGCAAACGAATAAATGAATGGAACAACCTGGAGTTTTCCAGGTTGTTTCTATCAGGGGAGGAAGCGAGTGTGCAAAAGTTGAAGCATATTATTGAAGCGCTAGAAGATTGGATTGCTGGTCTATTTATTGTTGGAGGACTATTTCTTATTTTAATAGGTGTTGTTATGCGTTATGTGTTCAACTCACCTTTAAGTTTTGTAGAGGAGTACGCGGGTTATATGATTGTGTGGGGAACGATGATTGGAGCAGTTGTCGCATTGCGAGACAATCATCATATTCGTATCGATATGTTTTATCGCTTGCTTTCAGAGCGAGTAAAAAAAGCTGTTGATATATTTGCTAATATCGTTGGGCTCATTTTCGCATTATTTCTTGTTGTTTACGGTATAAAAGGTATTTTTTTAGATGAGTTTAGTGCTTATCGAATGGGAATTGTTTCAATTGGTGAAGGAGTAGAGTTATGGAAAGTATATATGGTCATGCCATTAATGGGAGTGTTGATGGTGCTTCGTTTTATCATTCGTCTCGTTCGTGTGGCGAAAGGATTGCCTGAATCTGATTATGAGCATAAAGGTGTGGAACAAGTATGATGACTGTAGGCTTATTTGCTGTATTCGTAATATTAATGTTGCTACGTGTCCCTGTCGCGTTTTCTTTGGCTTTGTCTGCCCTTCTATTTTTGCCTTTTCTTAATTTTCATTACGAAAGTGCGGTTGTCGAAATTTTTTCGGCACTCAATCATACATCCCTAATGGCTATTCCAGGATTTGTATTTGCGGGTATTATTTTAGCTCGGGGAGGTATTTCTAAATATTTGATTGATGGATTGCGTGCATGGGTTGGTCATTTACCTGGAGGAATGGCAGTAGTGACTGTATTAGCATGCGCGATTTTTGCGGCTATTTCTGGCTCTAGTCCCGCTACTGCAGCAGCAATTGGTTCAATCATGATACCAGCTATGGTACAAGCTGGGTATAGTAAAAAATATGCCATGGGACTTGTTGCAGCAGCTGGAACACTTGGAATTTTAATACCACCTAGCATTCCGCTAATCATGTATGGATATGTTGCAGAAAATAAAGCTACGATTAATAAATTATTTATGGCAGGAATTATCCCAGGCCTTTGTTTGACAGCGATTATTATCGTGTCAGCGATTGTATACGCCAGAAAAAATGGATTTGGGCGTGGAAAAAAGGCGACATGGTCGGAAAGATGGATTTTGACATGGAAGGCAATGCCTGGTGCTCTCATGCCGATTTTAATTCTTGGTTCAATTTATACAGGGATGGCCACACCAACAGAATCTTCTGTAATTGCTAGCGCATATGCAGTGATCGTTTCGCTCCTCATTTATCGCGAATTAAAGTGGGGAGACTGGCGCCCCATTTTACGTGAGACGGTTCACATTAGCTCAATGATTTTTATGATTATTGCATCTGCTATTTTATTTAAACAGTATTTAACGTTAGCTCAAGTACCGCAAATGATTGCACAATGGATTATTGAGCATGAATTTAACAAATGGATATTTATTTTACTCGTAAATTTGCTGTTCTTTGTGCTTGGCACATTTTTAGAGGCAATTGCGATCATTTTAATTACGCTACCAATTTTCTTGCCTGTACTTGAGAGTCTTGGCATTAACGTATATCATTTTGCGATTATTATGACGGTAAACTTAGAAATTGCGATGATTACGCCACCTGTTGGCTTAAACCTGTTCGTTGTGAGCGGTATTGCGAAAGAGCCTCTCGAAAAAGTGATTCGCGCCATTGTACCGTTTTTACTCATTATGCTTATCCAACTCGTTTTAATTATTGTTTGGGAAGATTTGTCGACATTTCTTATTCGTTAAAACCTCTCTAAAGATGGAGAGGTTTTTCTTTTTCGATGATTTATTGTAAAATGAAAGACATGTATTGGAAGTAAGATATAAATGAAGGGGAATACGTATGTGGAAAAATAAAAATATTATGCTTATTTTCATAGGGGAGTTTATTGCGGGAATTGGCTTATGGCTTGGAATCATTGGGAATTTAGAATTTATGCAGAAACATATTCCTTCCGACTTTGTGAAGTCGCTTATTTTATTTTCTGGTTTGCTTGCCGGTGTGATTGTTAGTCCAATAGCGGGGAAATGGATTGATACATATAACAAAAAACATATTCTTCTATACGCTGGAATCGGTCGTGTAGGGAGCGTCCTTTTTATGTTATTCGCTTTAAAATATGAATCTATTTTTCTTATGATTTGTTTTATGATCTCGATTCAAATGGCGGCAGCTTTTTATTTTCCAACGCTGCAAGCCATTATTCCACTTGCCGTAACGGATGAGAAGCAATTGATGACCGTCAATGGAATGCATATGAACATTTCTGCACTTTCACGCATTGCTGGTACTGCCTTCGGTGGTGCGCTACTGATGATTACGAGTTTACAAACGTTATATATTGGGGCGATGATTGCATATGTTTTACTATTTTCGCTTACGTTTTTTATTGATATAAAAGAAGAAAGGCGTGAAACAAAACACAATACAAAGGAAAGAGAGCGATTTACAGACATATTTCCAATCATTCGTCAACTCCCTATCGTTTATATGGCGGTTGTTTTAACGATTGTGCCGCAGCTGTTTACTGGCGGGTTTAATTTAATGGTCATCAATATTAGTGAATTGCAACATGACCCGTCAATTAAAGGATGGCTATACACCATTGAAGGAATCGGATTTTTGTTCGGGGCATTTTTCATTAAATATGCTGCTCATGAAAAAACGTATATAAAATGGATGTACGCATTAACATGTTTCATTGCCTTTGCACAGCTATCTCTACATTTTGCTCATATAACATGGGTTTCACTCGCTTCATTTGGATTGTTCGGCATATCCGTCGGTTGCTTTTTTCCAATGATTGCGACCATTTTTCAAACAAATGTTCCAAAGCGATACCACGGGCGATTTTTTTCATTTAAAAATATGTTTGATCGCGTGACGTTCCAAATTGTATTGTTAGCTTCTGGATTTTTGTTAGATACAATTGGATTAGAGAATATGGTCGTTTTGTTTGGATCTTTATCACTTTTGTTAATGATGTACACAATGTTTCGTAAAAAAGAAGAGTTAAAAAGCGAAGGAGCATAAATACCTTCGCTTTTAACCAATAATAATGCGCTCTTTTGGATAGTGGTACGTCTCTTTTTGATTGTTGCCGCGAATAAGGAACAAAAACGATAAAATGCCAATTCGCCCAATAAACATTAAAGCCGTAATCACTAGTTTTCCAAATGTGCTTAGTTGGGATGTAATACCCATAGATAAACCGGTCGTTCCAAAGGCCGAGCATACTTCAAAAACGATTTCGATCATTGTAAAAGGCTCTGAAAAAGAAAGAAACACAACAGCTAAAAAGCAAAGAATAAGAGCTGTTCCAAACACAATAAACGACTTTAATATATCTTCATGGTGAATCTCTCGTTGAAACACTTTAATCGAGTTTTTTCCTTTCGCATAAAAGAAAATCGTTAACATCACAATAGCAAACGTCGTCGTCCGAATCCCTCCCCCTACACTGCTTGGAGAGGCACCGATAAACATGAGGACACTTAAAACAAGTAGTGTAGGTTCAGAAAAGTCGGCGACATCCATCGTTGCTAATCCACCATTGCGGGAAGAAATCGATTGAAATAACGCATAAAAAAGCGACTCATGCCACGTTTTATTCGCAAAAAAACGATTCCATTCAATGAATAAAATAGCCCATGTTCCAAATAAAACGAGAAGAAAAAATGTGACGGTCGTTAATTTTGTGAAAAGCGAAAAACGATATTGTTTCTTTTGACGATGGAAGAAAAATTCTTTCACTTCAATAAGTACAGGAAAACCAATTGCACCTAAAACGAGCAAAATCATATGTATCGTCTGGACGAAATAATCGTCAGCAAATGGAATAAGCGACTGTCCTGTAATATCAAATCCAGCGTTCGTTGTTGCGCTCACCGATGCAAAGAAGCCTTGGAAAAACGCTTCTTTCCATGACGGAAAGTAACGGAGAAAATATACACCTAAAATCACCGCACCAATGATTTCGATGGTAATAATGAGCGTTAAAATTTCTTTCATTAGCTTTACTAATCCAGCAAATGTTGAACGGTTTTGATCTGTCATAATCAGTTGTCGTTCGCGAAAGCCAATTTTTTTCCCGAACATCAGCCAAATAAATGTCCCAAGTGCCATAATGCCAATTCCGCCAAATTGAAGAATAAAAGCTAATACAAGTATACCAGGCGTATTAAAAGTATGAGCTGTGGATACGACGGTGAGGCCTGTTACACTAATGGCGCTGACTGCGGTAAATAACGCATCAACAAAGCTAATCTTTACCCCAGGCTGATGAAAAATAGGAAGCCATAGTAAAAATGTCGATATGCAAACAGCTACAAAGTAAAATAAGACGATAAGCTGAACGGTAGATAGGCGCGATAATTTTTGAGATTTCACAGCTTTATTCCCTCGCATGTTTTTTGTTTTACACATATTTTGATTTTGGCAAATGACAAAAAGGAATGCAAGTCTGTTTTTTCATGAAACAATATTTGTATTTATAAATGTTGTTACATTTGATAAAATAGTGTTGCTCATTCATTCACAAAAGTGGAGGGGACAATTATGAAGACGCGTGGAAAAATTGTAGCTGTATATATTCTGACCGTTTTTTTATTAGTGGGGCTTATTAACGGTATGATTTATGTTCAATTTCAATCATTAATCGCCAATAAAGTGATAACGACAAATGCACAGCTTGCTTTGCAATTGATTGATGCGAAGTTTGTTGGGAAGTGGCAAATGAAAGACGGCAAACTTTACAAAGGAGAAGTAGAAATTAACAACAACGAGAAGGTCGTTGATTACGTAAAGGAAGTTGTTGGGGCAGACAGTACCATTTTTCTTAACGATGAACGTGTTACCACCACAATTATGAAAGATGGCGAAAGACAAATAGGAACGAAAGCAGATCCGAAAGTTGTACGGGAAGTCATTCATGGTGGAAAGCGTTACATCGGTGAAGCGAACGTACTTGGGGAACCGTATGTAACGAGTTATTTACCAATTACAAACGACCGTAATGAAGTCATCGGTATGTTTTTTGTCGGTATGCCAAAACAAATCGTCAATCAAGAGATTAATAACGTTATTATAAAAGTCATTGCTATTTCTGCATTGTTTGTTATTGTTGGAGTCATCGCATATCATTTCTTTATTTCTATTCGAATTATGAAACCGTTACATATCGCCAAACAACATCTCGAACAAATGGCTAGCGGCGACTTTAGTAAACAGGTACCTGAAAAACTTCTCGAGTCAAAAGATGAATTTGGTGAAATGGCACGCGCACTTGCGGAGACAAAACAAGCACTTCGGGATATGGCTGTTCTCATTCAGATGCAAGCGGATGCCATCGACCAACAATCAAGCGCACTATCAGCTACTTCACAACAAATGTCTGCATCTACTGAAGAAGTGGCCGCAACGATGGAACAAGTATCGCAAGGAGCGGCCGCGCAAGCGAACGATTTAGCCGACATGACCCATTCGCTTTCTTATTTAACAGAGAAAGTCGAACGTGTATATGTAGAACTTGAAAATGTCAAACAAGAGGCCCTTCGTACGTCTGAACGGGCAGATATTGGTAAAAAAGAGATGGATGTATTAATTGCTTCGATCGAACAAATTAAACGAGCGTTTGAAACGGTGACAAACCACGTTCGGACATTAACGACATCTGTACAAAAAATTAGCGGGATTACGGAAATGATTTCAACAATTTCAGATCAGACAAACTTGTTAGCCTTGAACGCTGCAATTGAAGCGGCACGCGCTGGGGAGGCTGGAAAAGGGTTTGCTGTTGTTGCTGATGAGGTGCGTAAATTAGCCGAACAGTCTAAATCATTTACAGAGGACATTGTTCATCTCATTACATCCATTAGTAAAAATACGGAAGACGTCATTCATACATCGGAAGAAGTGGAACACTTTATTAAAGATCAAGCAAATGCCGTCGAAAAAACGGTCCGTTCGTTTGCTGATATTTTAACATCCATTAGTCATATCGCACCTTTACTTGTTTCGACTGAACAAGCGATGGATGAAATCGTGAAAGAAAAAGATAAAGTGATTGCTCGTATTGAACAAATTAGTGCCGTGGCTGAAGAAAACTCAGCAGCGACAGAGGAAGTTACTGCCTCATCAGAGGAATTAACCGCATCAGCCCAAGAAGTAGCCGCAACCGCTCAACGGTTGTATGACATTGCAGAGAAGATGAAAGAAACGACCAATCGATTTACCGTGTAAAGCGACAGAAAATCTGTCGCTTTAAAAAATATTGTAAACGTTATCAAAACGAATTATAGTAAAATTAGGTGAAGACAATGGCACAAAAAAAATGGACAATAAGTCTTATTGTACTGCTCGTTTTATTTTTATATGTTTTTTTTCACTTTATCACCGTCACCAAGCAGCTTGAAAAAACAGTAGCCAAGTTGCAACATGAACAAAAAGCAGCGTCGCATCTCCCACATATTATTTTAATATCTCAAGAGTTTGATAATCCGTATTGGCGGAAAATTGAACAAGGGGCAAGGGAAGCAGGAAAGCAGAATAACGTCAATATTGAATACATTGGCCCTCTCCGAACAAGCATTGATGAACAAGTGAAATTGCTAGAAAAAGCGATTGCCTCTCGGGTAGATGGCATCATTGTTCAAAATTTAAAAGACGAAGCATTTACACCGCTGATTGACAAAGCTATTTCGCGAAATATCCCTGTGATTACAATTGATGCTGACGCTCCGAAAAGTCGACGCATCGCTTATGTTGGAACAAATAATTTTGAAGCAGGACAGCTGCTTGGAAAGGCAGTTGTTTCTCGCGTAGAAGGAGAGCGAGCGATTGGAGTAATCATTGGAACCGATACATCAGAAAACCAACGCCTACGTTTGCAAGGGTTTTTATCTGTTATTGCTGAGCATCCGCGCTTACAAGTTGTTTCCGTTACATCATCGAACATTTCTCGCATTCAAGCTTCGATTCAAGCGGAACAAATGTTGCGCAAACATCCGAATATTTCTGTTATGGTCGGCACGAGTGCGCTCGATGCGATTGGAATTCGAATGGCGGTAAAAAACTTACATCGTGAAAACATTCAAATTTTCGGTTTTGACGATGTGGAAGAAACAATGGAAGCGATTAAAGAAGGGGACATTGTGGCTACGGTCGTCCAAAAACCTTACGATATGGGATATTCGGCAGTCAAATTAATGGTTGACCATCTTTCTGGCAAACAAATTGATAAAGAACATTTTACAGCGATTGAAGTCATCGACCGTCAAAACGTTCAGCAGGGGAGAAACAAATGAAAATCCGAACGAAATTGTTTGTTTTTATTCCACTTCTCGTTCTTTTATTGAATTGTATCGCGTTTTTTATTTTTCAAAGTGGAAAAAAGGTACAAGAAAGTTACGATGTCATGATGCAGCGCATTTTTTTATATAAACAAATTTCGCTTGAAACACAAGAAAATGTGCGTTTTTTAAGCAGTTATTTAATTCATCAAGATGAATATAACTATAAACAGCTTATTGAACATAAAAGGCAACTAGAAAAGCTGCAACGTGAATTAACTGTAAGACAATTAGAAGGAAACAATGCGTTTACGCTTGAAAACTATAAAAATATGGTTTATGTTTTTCTCAATTTAGAACAAACAATTATTCATAAATTAACAAAACAACAATTTACGGGATATGCTGACCAATATAACGAAATTGAAAAAATTGCTTCATTTATTCGCGAAGATAGCCAAGCGCTCGTTGATGTTGAACTAAGCTTATATCAACCGGTGTATAAGCAAATGTTACAACATACAGCACGAATGAATGAATTAGGCGGGATACTGTTTATTTTAACAACGATTTTAAGCATCGTATTTGCAATATGGTTATCACGAACGATCGTCATTCCGATTCATCATCTTGTTCATGCGGCGAAAAACATCTCAGCGGGTCAACTGGACACGCGTATTCCTCGCTTTGATGGACATGATGAAATTGGCTTGCTCGGTAAAACGTTTCAACATATGATTGAAAATTTGCGTATATTAATCTCTAAAAATATGGAAATATTAGAAAAAGAAAAACTTGTTCGAGAATTAGAGCTAAAAGCGCTCCAAAGTCAAATTAATCCTCACTTTTTATTTAATACGCTAAACGTCATTTCAAAACTTGCTTATATCGAAGGGGCAGAAAAGACAAGTGAACTCACCGTATCCACGTCGAACTTGTTGCGATATAACTTACGAAAGCTCGATCAGCCTGTTACGTTACGTGAAGAAGTAGAGCATGCAAAGGAGTATTTCGCTATTCAAAAAGCCCGTTTTCGCGATCGTGTGACGTTTCAACTTGAAATAGATGAATCATGTTTAGACCAGCCGATCCCTTGTTTAACGTTGCAGCCACTGATTGAAAACGCTTTTATTCATGGTATTGAAGGAATGGAAGAAGGAGCGAACATTCGATTAATCATCGAAGAAAAAAGAAATTGCATTCAAGTAACTATCGCAGATAACGGTGTAGGGATGCCGTACGACGTACAACGAGCGATTATGAACGCATCATATTCATTAACAAAAACAGGTCATTCCACTGGACTTGGATTAGAAAACGTGCTACGACGTCTGCAACTTTTTTATGGAGTAGAGAAAATACTTGATATAAAAAGCGCACCAAACGAAGGCACAGCCATTATTTTACGACTGCCAAGGAGGGAGAGCGATGTACAAGCTACTTATTGCTGATGATGAGCCGCTAGAGCGTGAAGGATTGCAATTGATGATTGAGCGCGCATTTCCACAGACGTTTACTATTTTTCATGCTGAACATGGTCGAAGTGCGATTCAGCAAGTGGAACAACATCGTCCGCATATCATTTTTATGGATATTAAAATGCCGGGCATTCAAGGACTAGAAGCAATTGCGGAAATACGCAAAATAGATGCGCAATCAAAAATTGTCATTTTAACAGCATATGATTACTTTACATATGCGAAAGAAGCGATTTCTTTAGGTGTTATCGAATACGTGTTAAAACCGGCTAAAAAGCAACAAATCGTCGAGCTGTTGCAAAAATTGTTACATCAAATTATGGAAGAACAAGCGATGCGTGAACAGCAATTGACAGCTCGTGAAAAACTTGTCCAGCTGCAAGCGCTAAGTGAAACAGCTTGGACATGGTTGTTAATGGGGAAAATGGATGAATGTTCTGCACATACATTTACCGGCATGGAATTTGAAAAGGGATATGCAATGGTTATTGAATTAGAAAAAAGTGATGCGTCTGAGCGTGAAAAGTGGGAAGAAATAGTGAAACAATGTATAAAACAACAGCGACGTTGTTTATGCAGCCCGCTTAGTCAAAGGCAAATGGCTATTTTTATTGAGGCTGAACAACATGAACGGGTCATTTCTTTCGCTCAATCGTTGTTAAAACAGCTCGAGAAAGCATTGCAACAGCGTGTAAAGATAGGGATTGGTACGATTCGCTCGGGAGTGGATGGTTTGAAGCGTTCATATAAAGAGGCGTGGACCGCGGTACGTTATGTATCATCATTTAGTCGAGCGATACATATTGATGACGTTCCGATAACGGACGAAGTGGAACAAATTCATATAAAGACAAACGGCAATGTCATTGAGCAAGTCGAAATGTTTTTGCACGAAAACTATTGCTATGATGTCACGCTTGAAGAAGTAGCAAAATATGTCCATTTAACACCGTATTATTTCAGCAAACTATTTAAAAAAGAAACAGGTCAAACGTTCATCGACTACTTAACACATTTGCGCATTGAAAAAGCGAAACAGTTGATGCGTGATGAAGGATTAACGGTGAAAGAAGCATGTTATCGCGTTGGATATAAAGATCCGAACTATTTTAGCCGTGTGTTTAAAAAAGTGACAAATATGACACCGACAGAATATCGACAAGAAATGTGCGAGCGTCTATAAAGCGCTCGCATTTTTTTGTCTTATCACAAAAAAATGCTAATTTGTTCTTTTTCGCACTCATGAAAACGCTTAAATTATGCGAATATATCGCAAATAAGTGAAGAAAACAAAGAAAACGCTTTCTTTTCTTTGTGGTACGCTTAACGTGTAAACGATATGAAAAACAAGGGGGAATACATGTGAAATGGTGGAAACATGTCGCGAAAGGGGCGGCAACATTTGTTCTAGCCTCCGCATTAACAGCGTGCGGGGTTGTATCTTCAGGAAACGAAGGGGGAAGCGAATCGTCGAAAAAAGACGATGACAAAATTGTGATCGGTTTCTCGATGGACACGTTAAAAGAAGAACGTTGGCAACGGGATAAAGAATTGTTTGAGGCAAAAGTGAAAGAGCTTGGAGCAGAGGTGAAAACATTAGCAGCAAACGGAGATGATGCTGCACAATTGAGTCAAGCCGAACAGCTCATTTCCGAAGGAGTCGATGTTCTCGTTGTTGTGCCTCATAACGCTGAAGCGTCAGCAGCAATCGTAGAAAAAGCGCATAAAGAAGGCATTCCGGTTATTTCTTATGACCGTTTAATTAAAAACGCTGAAGTAGATTATTATGTTTCGTTTGACAATGTCCGCGTCGGTGAAATGCAAGCACAAGCGATTGTAGAGAAAGCGCCAAAAGGAAATTACGTTTACATCGGTGGAGCAGATACAGATAACAACGCCCATTTATTCCGCCAAGGAGCGATGAACGTATTAAAGCCACTTGAAGAAAAAGGCGACATTAAAATTGTTTACGATCAATTCTCAAAAGATTGGAAACCAGAAGAAGCGTTAAAAAATATGGAGAACGCATTAACAGCAAACAATAATAACATTCAAGCCGTTGTTGCAGCGAATGACGGAACAGCAGGTGGAGTCATTCAAGCATTAGCCGCGCAAGGATTGGCAGGAAAAGTACCTGTTTCTGGACAAGATGCTGAGTTGGCAGCACTCCAACGTATCGTTGAAGGTACTCAAACGATGACAGTATATAAGCCAATTAAAGCCATTGCAACAAAAGCAGCGGAGATGGCTGTTGCTTTAGCGAAAGGCGAGAAAATCGAAACGAATCAAACTGTATCAAACGGCAAAATTGATGTTCCATCTGTTTTACTTGATCCAATTGCGGTAACAAAAGACAACGTATTAGATACAGTCATTAAAGATGGATATCACAAATTAGAGGACGTATTCAAAAACGTACCGAAAGATCAATGGCCAAAACAATGAAAACAAGGGGCTGGCTTTGCCAGACCCTTATTTTCAACATGATACAACGGGAGTGAAACGAATGTATGCGTTAGAAATGATGAATATTACAAAAGAGTTTCCCGGTGTGAAAGCGCTTGACCGCGTTAGTTTCAAAGTGAAAAAGGGAGAAATTCATGCGCTTTGTGGCGAAAATGGTGCTGGAAAATCAACGTTGATGAAAGTGTTAAGCGGACTATATCCAGCTGGCACGTATGATGGTGAAATTCGTATTGATGGCAAACCGGTCTCGTTTCGAAATATTGTTGATGCTGAACGAGCGGGCATTGCAATCATCCACCAGGAGCTCGCACTCGTAAAAGAAATGACAGTTGGAGAAAACATTTTTTTAGGACGCGAACCACGTAAATTCGGTGTCATTCAATGGGATCAATTGTATTATGAAGCGGAAACATGGTTAAAGAAAGTCGGATTAACGATTTCTCCACGAACAAAAATCCATTCACTTGGCATAGGTCAACAGCAATTAGTTGAAATCGCAAAGGCGCTCGCAAAACAAGCAAACATTTTAATTTTAGATGAACCTACGGCAGCTTTAACCGAAAGTGAAGTTGAAATTTTAATGGGTATTTTAGAACAGCTGCGGGCACAAGGAGTTGCGTGTATTTATATTTCTCATAAAATGCCAGAAGTATTTCGATTAGCAGATTCGATCACCGTATTGCGCGACGGAAAATCCATTGCGACACTTTCACGCGCAGAAACGAATGAAGATGAAGTTGTTGCGCTCATGGTTGGACGCGAATTGACAGAGCGTTATCCGTACGTCAAAAAAACGCCACGTCATGTCGTATTAGAAGTGAAAAACTATTCCGTTTGGCATAAAGAAAAACCGATGAAAGTTAACGACGGTATTCATATGACTGTTCGTGCTGGGGAAATTGTCGGCATTGCTGGCTTGATGGGAGCCGGGCGAACGGAACTAGCGATGAGCTTGTTCGGTGCATACGAAGGAAAAGCTGAAGGAGAAGTATGGATGGAAGGAAAGCAAGTGCACATTCGCTCTGTGCAAGACGCCATTCGCTCAGGCATTGCACTTGTCACAGAAGATCGAAAAAGGTTAGGTCTTGTACTCGGAATGGATGTTAAAACAAACACGACACTAGCAAGTTTAAAAAACATTAGCCGTTTGCAAGTCATTAATCAAAATGAAGAATTAAAGTGGAGTCAAAAGTATGTCGATGAACTAAAAACAAAAACAGCGTCTTTAGAAACAGCTGTTGGTACGCTATCTGGAGGAAATCAACAAAAAGTCGTATTAGCGAAATGGTTAATGGCGAAGCCAAAGCTTTTAATATTAGACGAGCCAACACGCGGCATTGATGTTGGTGCAAAATATGAGATTTATCATTTAATGAATCAATTAGCTGAAGAAGGCGTTGCCATCATGATGATTTCTTCTGAGCTTCCAGAAATTTTAGGGATGAGCGATCGCATTTATGTCATGCGTGAAGGACGAATCGTGAAAGAGTTATCACACGATGAAGCAACACAAGAAAATATTATGATGGCAGCGACAGGAGGGGAATGAGTCATGGAAGTAAAAGCAGTCATCGAACAGCAACAAAAGAAGAAAAATATATTTGGAAAAGTAGATATTCGTGCTTATACGATGATCGGTGCACTAATTGCGATTTGGATTTTCTTTGGTATGTTAAATGAGACGTTTTTAAGCGCACGAAATTTATCCAACTTATTTACACAAATGTCGGTTACCGCTATTTTGGCAATTGGTATGGTGCTCGTCATCGTTGCGGGGCATATTGACCTTTCCGTCGGTTCGATCGTCGGATTAACTGGTGGCATCGCAGCCATTTTAAGCAACTGGATGGGAATGCCGACATCTGTTGTCATCGTATGCACGTTGCTTGCGGGAGCGCTTGTCGGTTTTGTTCAAGGATGGCTAGTTGCTTATCGCGCGATCCCAGCGTTTATCGTTACGTTAGGTGGGATGATGATTTTTCGTGGGGCGTTAATGGGGATTACAAAATCAACAACCATCCCAATTTTTGATGCTCAATTTATCGCTTTAGGAAGCGCATATTTTACAAACGCCTTTGGTATCGTGCTTGCGGTGATCGCTATTGTTTCTTTATTCGTTTCTACGTTCCGTAAGCGAAAATCGCGGCAACAATACGGCTTTACTGTCTCACCATTACCAATTGAGATTGCTAAACTACTTGTTATTAGCGTACTTATTTTGTTATTCGTTTTGACGATGAACAGTTATAAAGGAATTCCTTTTCCTATTATTTTTGTTATTGCACTCGCGTTGATCTTTTCATTCATTGCGACAAAAACGACATTTGGTCGTCATGTATATGCAATCGGAGGCAACGTGGAAGCCGCTCGTTTATCTGGCATTAACATTCAACGTCATACGATGATGTTGTTTGTTTTTACAGGATTGCTTTCTGCCATTGCTGCCCTCGTGTTAACGGCACGCTTATCATCAGCTACCATTTCAGCGGGACAAATGTACGAACTAGATGCGATTGCTGCTTGCGTCATCGGTGGAACATCGTTAATGGGTGGATCTGGTACAATTATCGGTGCAATGATCGGTGCAATGGTCATGACGTCGCTCGATAACGGGATGTCGTTACTAGGTATGGAAACATTTTGGCAATATATTGTAAAAGGAAGTATTTTAATTTTAGCCGTTTGGATCGATATTGCTAGCCGAAAACGAAAAGCGAATTAATAAGAGGCGTCCAGGAGGGCAGGAAATGCTGCCTTTCTGGCGTTTCTTTTGTATGAAAATGGAAATGTTTTAGAAATATACTGTTAGGGGGGGATATTTTCATACTTCCCATTTCATTGTTCAACGGGATGTGGGGAAGCTGATCGTTAATGCGATCAGTTTTTTTGTTGAAATATGTATTTTTTTAAAATTTCGAAAAATACATCTTGTCTATTCTGTTAATTCATATTATATTATTCTTGTGAAAATATTAAATTTTCAGAAAATAAAAAGGGGGGATTTACATGAAAAGGAAAAAGACGCTTTCTATTTTCACATCTGCTGCTTTAGCTATTGGTTTGTTAGCTGGCTGTTCAGCAGAGAAAACGTCGGAAACGACGAAAAACGGTGGAGAATCTCGAGGGGGGACAGTCATTAAAATTGCCACACAAAGTCCGCTTTCTGGTGGAGCAGCAACGTTAGGAGAATCGATCAAACTCGGGGCTCAACTAGCGTTAGAAGAGCAAAAAGAAAAATTCGAGAAGTTAGGTTTCAAATTAGAACTCGTTCCATATGACGATCAAGCTGATCCGAAAAAAGGGGTAGCAAATGCTCAATTAATTGGGGCCGATCAGCAAGTTTTAGGTGTAGTTGGACATTTGAACTCAGGTGTTGCCATTCCATCCTCAGAAATTTACGAAAAATATAGCATCCCAATGGTCTCTCCAGCAAATACAGCAACAGATGTCACTGACCGAGGCTTAAAAACGGTGAACCGCATTTGTGCACGTGACGATTTCCAAGGTCCTGCAGGTGCAAAATTCGCTGTTGAAAAATTAGGAGCAAAGAAAATTTTTATCATTCAAGATAAAACAGCATACGGCACAGGCTTAGCAGAAGCGTTTAAAAAAGGAGCGGAAGAAGCAGGTGCTGAAATTGTTGGATTTGAAGGAATCACAATTGGCGAGAAAGACTTTAATGGCGTATTAAATCAGGTGCTCGCGAAAAAACCGGATCTCGTTTATTTCGGTGGTATGTATACAGAAGGTGGCATGTTAATTAAGCAAGCGCGTGATAAAGGTATTAATGTACCATTTATGGGCGGAGATGGGATGGACTCGTCAACGCTTGTTGAAATTGCGGGCGATGCAGTGAAAAATACATTCATTACATCCGCAGCAGGTATTGCAACGGCGACGGAGGCCGGAAAGCAGTTTGCTGAAAAGTATAAACAAAAATTCGGCAAAAATATTGAATCGTATTCCGCTTACGGATACGATGCGATGGGTGTTTTATTAAAAGCGATTGAAGAAGCAATTAAAGCAAACGGAAACAAACTTCCTTCCCGTGAACAAGTAGCGGAAGCGGTTCGTAACGTTCAAGATTATGAAGGAGTTGTGACAAAAGTAAGCTTTGATGAAAAAGGGGACAACAAATACGCGAAAATTTACATTTACAAATTCGAAGAAGCAACATATCCAGCTCGATTAGAAGATGAAGTAAGTAAATAATGATGAATACGTTTGAAAAGGGTATGACAGTTTGCCGTACCCTTTTCTTGTAAATTTTTTCACGAGCAAAGGGACAAGCTACATGTTTTTAGAAAAAGACAAGGAAATGGAGGAACTACATATGATCGAACATGTGCTACAAACATTACCCCAAGTCATCATCGACGGATTGGCATTGGGCGCTGTATACGCCATTGTCGCTCTCGGATATACAATGGTTTACGGAATTTTAGAACTTATTAACTTCGCTCATGGAGAAATTTTTATGACAGGTGCATTTGTTGGGACAGCGCTTTTATTATCATTTTCTGCTTTTGGCTGGCTATCTTCTATGCCGATGCTGTTGGCGTTGCTTCTCGTCCTTGTAGCGACATCGATTGTAACGGGATTGCTCGGCATGGGCATTGAGCGAATTGCTTATCGTCCGTTGCGAAATGCCCCAAAACTAATTACACTAATTACAGCAATTGGAATTTCGTTTTTATTACAAGATTTTGTTCGTTTTATTACAGAATTAAAGAAAGGAAACTACATTTTAACTGGTCCAAGTTTGTTTACTGGACAAGTAAACATTTCAGCTTCCTCTATTTGGTCAGGATTTCATGACGCCTCAGTTAAGTCCTCTTTCTTTATCGTTTTAGTTACAGCTGTTGTCATGATGGTGACGCTTGACTTTTTTGTGAATAAAACGAAGTGGGGGATGGCGATGCGTGCTGTCGCCCAAGATCGTGAAACGGCTGCGCTTATGAGTGTAAATGTCAATAAAGTTATCGCTTTAACGTTTTTTATTGGATCTGCATTAGGCGGGGCAACAGGTGTTCTTTTTGCGATTCAATATGGAACGATTGATCCATACATCGGTTTCATTTTAGGATTGAAAGCTTTTACCGCAGCGGTATTAGGTGGGATTGGAAACATTCGCGGTGCGATGTTCGGTGGCATTGTTCTCGGTCTACTTGAAATGTTTGCAGCGGCCAACTTACCGATTGTCTCTGATGGAATATTAGGAGCGGAGTACAAAGACGTGTTTGCTTTTTCTATTTTAATTATTGTTCTTATTTTCAAGCCAGAAGGACTATTCGGAAAAGTGTCGGTTGAGAAAGTGTAGGTGGTCGAGATGAAAAAATGGTTGAACGTATTGGAGAAAAATAAACGTCTTCAGGCGACCGTGATTGGTGTGTATATTGCTACCACGTTTATCAGTTTATATTTAGCACAAAAATCAGTTGTTGCTTTTTTGCTTTTGCTTTCCTCGCTTTTGTTTTTATATTTTACGTCATTTTCGAATCGTGTGAAGTGGGTCATCGGCATTCTCGTATTAAGTGTGCTATTGCCTCTAGCCGCAAGCCAAGGAGAAGCTTATCAATCATATATGGAAGTGGCCACGTTAGTCGGAATTTACATTGCGATGGCGCTCGGATTAAACATTGTCGTAGGGCTTGCCGGTCTTTTAGACTTAGGGTTTGTAGCTTTTTTTGCCATTGGTGCCTATACGTACGGTATTTTCGCGACAGCACAAGCAAACAACTTTATGCCATTTGGAAAGTATCCGTTATCCGGGGAAAGTTTTTGGATATTTTTAATCATCGGTTGTATTGTTGCTGCGATATTTGGAGTGTTGCTCGGCATTCCGGTGTTACGAGTAAAAGGCGATTATTTAGCGATCGTAACGCTCGGATTTGGAGAAATTATTCGTATTATTTTTAATAATTTGGATAAACCAGTTAACATTACAAACGGTGCGATGGGGCTCGCTTCTGTTCAACCGCCCAAACTGTTCGGGATTGAATTTATGTACCCGAGTCAATTTTATTATGTTGTATTAGTGATTTTGTTGCTTACGATTTTTATTGTCCGTCGTTTAGAATATTCGAAAATTGGTCGAGCATGGAAAGCGGTGCGGGAAAATGAAATTGCCGCACAAGCGATGGGCATTCCGCTCGTCCGTACAAAGTTGATGGCGTTTGCCGTTGGCGCTTCATTTTCAGGAATGATGGGGGTTGTATTTGCAGCAAAACAGACGTTTGTTGATCCAACAAGCTTTACACTGCTCGAGTCTATTACAATTCTCGTCATGGTCATTTTAGGAGGCATGGGTAGCGTTCCGGGGGTTATACTCGGTGCAGCGCTCGTAACGATTTTAAATCTTCAAGTGCTTACAGAATTAACAAACTGGTTGAACCAGCTTAGTTTAAGCGGAGTCGTTCACATTCCTGATGCGCTATCTCCAGCCAAAATGCAACGGTTTATTTTTGGCTTGATTTTAATTGTCTTTGCCTTGTATCGTCCACAGGGATTGTTGCCGGCAAAAAATCCTCGTTTTGATGAAAAAGAGTTGAAAAGTGGTGTAACAAACGTAGCAGATGGAAAGGAGGGAGCAAAAGGTGTCTATTTTAACGGTTAAACAATTAACAAAGCAATTTGGTGGGCTTATTGCAAACAACAATATTGATATGGATGTACAAAAAGGGTCAATTACAGCTGTTATCGGACCGAACGGTGCAGGGAAAACAACATTGTTTAACATGGTCACAGGGGTGTATCAACCGACGAGCGGTGATATTTTATTAAATGGCGAGTCGCTCGTTGGATTAAAGCCCCATCAAGTTGCACAAAAAGGCATTTCGCGTACGTTCCAAAATATCCGTTTATTCGGAGCGATGACCGTATTAGAAAACGTCATGGTTGGCATGCATACGCATTTACGTAGCGGGTTATTTCATATGATACTTTCTACTCCATTGATGCGCAAAGAGGAAAAAGAAGCGAAACAAGAGGCGTATCGTCTTTTGCAATATGTCGGTTTGGAGTCACTTTATAACGAAGAGGCAAAAAATTTACCTTATGGGGCGCAGCGAAAACTTGAAATTGCCCGCGCACTAGCGACGAAACCAAAAGTGTTGCTATTAGATGAGCCTGCCGCTGGAATGAATCCGAAAGAGACAGCGGAATTGACTAAGCTTATTTATGATATGCGTGAACAATTGCAACTAACGATTATTTTAATTGAACATGATATGAAGCTCGTTATGGAAATTTCTGAACATATTATTGTGTTAGATCATGGAGAAAAAATTGCTGAAGGTACGCCGGATGACATTCGAAATAATGAAAAAGTCATTGAAGCTTACTTAGGAAAAGGAGCGACAACAGCATCGTAGGGGGGATGGCGAGTGAGTTTGTTGCGTTTAGAGCGCGTTCATACGTTTTATGGTGGAGTTCATGCGCTAAAAGGAATTGATTTAGAAGTATGTGAAGGGGAAATTGTGACGTTAATCGGCAGTAACGGTGCGGGAAAATCGACGACATTAAAAACAATTAGCGGACAAGTGAAGGCGAAAAGCGGAAGCATTGTATACGAAGGAAAAAACATGACAAACACACCACCACATGTAACCGCGTTGGCAGGCATCGCCCATGTTCCTGAAGGTAGGAGAATTTTTCCGCGATTGACGGTAAAAGAAAATTTAGAAATGGGCGCCTTTTCGGTGAACGATAAAAAAGAAATAGCTGAACGAATGGAGCGAGTCTTTCATTATTTCCCTCGGCTAAAAGAGCGTCTACAACAAAAAGGGGGAACAATGAGTGGAGGAGAGCAACAAATGTTAGCGATCGGTCGTGCTTTAATGATGAAACCGAAGTTGCTCATGTTAGATGAACCGTCGATGGGATTAGCTCCAATTATCGTTGAGCAAATTTTCCACATTATTCGAGAGTTAAACGATGAGGGAATGACAATTTTGCTTGTCGAACAAAACGCGTTTCAAGCGTTGCAAATCGCGCATCGTGGCTACGTCATTCAAACAGGAGAAATTACAATGTCAGGTACAGGAAAAGAACTGCTTGGAAACGAACAAGTACGAGAAGCATATTTAGGGTGAAACATAAGGCGTCTGGCGACAAAAGCTAGCGCCTTTTTGTATAATTGTTTCGGAGGGATGGATGTGCACATTGATACAGTGATATTGCGACATTTAGAAATGGAATTAAAATCACCGTTTACAACAAGCTTTGGAACGATGAAAACGCGACCCGTTTTATTAGTGGAAGCGATCGATGAAAATGGCGAGCGAGGATGGGGGGAAGGTGTTGCTTTTTCTGCCCCTTGGTATACGGAGGAAACGTTGGAAACGACGTGGCATATGCTCGAACATTTTTTAATTCCGCTTCTTTTTCAAGAACCCGTTTATCATCCGGATGAACTGCACGCCCGATTTTCGATGATTCGCCGCAATTACATGGCCAAAGCAGCGCTTGAAGGGGCGGTATGGGATTTGTTCGCCAAACGACGTAGGATGTCATTAAGCGCGGCGCTCGGCGGTGAAAAACAAGAAGTGGAAGTTGGAATAAGCATCGGTATTCAGCCAATAACGAATTTGCTAAAACGAATGGAACAAGCGCTTGCGGAAGGATACCGGCGTGTAAAAATAAAAATTAAGCCAGGATGGGATGTGGATGTCGTTCGTGTCGTTCGTCAACATTTCCCTAATGTTCCGCTTATGGTCGATGCAAACTCCGCTTACTCGTTACACGACATCGATCGCTTACAAGCGCTCGATGACTATGAGTTGCTTATGATTGAACAGCCGCTTGCTGTAGATGACATCGTTGATCATGCGAAATTACAAGCAAAGCTAAACACACCGATTTGTTTAGATGAGAGCATATGTTCATACGAAGATGCCAAAAAAGCAATTGAATTGCAAAGTTGTCTAATCATCAATATAAAAATTGGCCGAGTAGGCGGGTTAACGGAAGCGAAACGCATTCATGATTTATGCCAAAAACATCATATTCCTGTATGGTGCGGCGGCATGTTAGAAGGTGGAGTCGGACGAGCGCATAGCATCGCTCTAGCAACACTTCCGCATTTTTCTTTGCCAAGCGATACTGCTGCGTCGGCAAATTATTGGGATCGTGATTTCATTGATCCGGAAGTTACCGTTCATCATGGACGCATTTTCGTTTCGAAACAGCTTGGTATAGGCTATGAAGTGAATATGAAAGAAGTTGAAAGGCGTGTCGTTCGTTCAAAAGTATATAACCGTATGAAAGGATGAGGATATGTTTGACCCAACGATTTTTGATAATTTAAAAACAGTTGTTGAAGGAGCCGTTTACGATTTAGATACAAATGATGAACTCATTGCGATCATTGATCGCTCAGACATCGTTGACTTAGCGAAATTTACGCGCGCGTACGCTCTCTCTTTTCAATTGCGTCATGCTCATCAATTGACGTGTACTATTTCGCTTGAAATGACGCTCCAACATATTGCAAACGAGTTGTTACACGAAGATGTCACGAACGCAGGTTGCACCGTGACGGTTTCGTTTTCTTTTTCAGCTACACATGTCGATTGCCAAGCCGTAGAACAGGCGCTAAAGCGCATTTGGGGGGAACAGCGCACAGTTATCCAAACGTTAACGTATACATACCCAAAACATGAACGATATACTCATCAAGTGACGATTGATTTCGAACGTACGATTAACGAAAGCCATGTTGACGATTTATTACAGATGATTCCATATATCATTCGTTCGCTTGAACAGTTGCTTTTGTATGCTGAACAAAAATAATTGAAGGAATGTGATATTCCAAGTATGATAGAAGTGAAAATGATTATAGTTATCATACTTGGAGTGTTGCTGAATGAAAAAAGTATATTTTTGTAAAAAGAATAAATTTGCAACGAAAACGTTGTATCAATTTTTAAAACAAACGTTCAAACATGTGAAAGTGAAGCGAAAAGATTGCATCGGCAAATGCAAAATGTGCAAACATTGTCCGTTCGTTTTAATCGATGGAGAAGCTGTAAAAGCGACGACGACGGACGAATTGTATGATCGTATTTCTTATGAAATGACAAAACAATGGTGGACGTTTCGGGAAAAATAAGCAGGAATTTTTTTATTTTTGTTTAATTTCATGTGTGAAAGGGGGGAAAATGATGTGGTCAGAAGTCAAACAAGTGTTATCTCGCATGATGTCCTCACTTGCTTTTGAAACATGGATTGAAGGAACGACAGCGACGATGGAAGAACATACGGTCACTATTCATTGCACAAACCCAATGCAAAAAAGTTGGATTGAAACGTTGTATATGTCTTACATTGAACAAGCGATCGAAAAAGTTTGCGGAAAACGGGTGGTTGTCAAGTTAGAGGCACCCCATGAACTCTCTAATGAGCAATTTATGCGTATGTGGAACTACATGATTACCCTCGAAAAACAAACGTGGCATCTTGAAGCGCGCGTCACAAAAGTGGAACGGCAAATGGAAGAAATAGAAAAAGAAGTGGCGCAACTGCGCGAACGGACAGATTTTCTTGAACGACTGCTTGGAACAGATGAGAAACCTGTACAGAAAACGTATATTCATTAAAAAGAGACTTATTCTCAATGCTATTGAACAGGGTGCTTGTTATCGTATCTTAAGGCACCCTGTCGCTTTATTTAATAAGTTTTTATAAAAACGGGTTGCGCCATTCCATAAGCAAAGCGTAGTTGCACGACTGGGCATCTTCTAAATAATTAGCGACAACCTTCACTGGCGTGCGACCGCAGCGAAGTAAAAAAGTAATAACAGGGTCTGTGAGTTTTCCGTTTATAACTGCATCTACATATTGTTCGGCAGTCATTTCATTGGCATATCGATGATACCCTGGCATTCGACTCCCACCTAATAGCCGTTCAAGCTTTTGATGGACGACAACTTCGTACATCGACTGCATGAGCCATTTTCCTAACCCGAGTTTGCGATATGCTGGACGCACACCGATGTCAACGACGTATAACGTATTGCCGTTTCGATTATGATTGCGAATATATCCGTTGTCCGTTATTTCCTCCCACGTATGATCGGCGTCGTTCGGATGGTAGTTCACAATTAAACCGGTCATCGATCCGACGACTTCCCCGTCAATTTCGACACATAACGCTCCTTCTGGAAAAAGTGTCATATGATTCATGAGCTGCTCTTTATTCCACCATAGTTCAGATGGGAAAGGGGGTGGAAAGCTTTCTTGTTGAATCCGAATTAACGCATCGATATCTTTTTCTTCATAGTTGCGAATGAGTGCAGGAATAGGACGATCATCATGAAATACGTAAAGTTGCTTTTTATACATTGTCTTCCTCCTTATGTCCAATCTACATATAAATCTGTGCGACGGTCGCGCCAAGTGGTTACCGATCCACGCTCGCGAACGTCGTAAAGAAGCTGTAAATCAAGATCAGCTGTAATAATCATATCGTCGTTTATTTCTCCTTCGGCTAAAACACCGCGTGGTGGGAACGGAATATCGTTCGGTGTAATGATCGCTGCTTGTCCGAAGTTTGCGCGCATAAAATCAACGGTTGGCAACGACCCGACTGTCCCTGTCGTGACGACGTATACTTGATTTTCGATCGCACGAGCATGGCATGTGTAGCGTACGCGATGAAATCCGTGGCGATCATCGGTACACGACGGACAAAAAATGACGTCCGCTCCTTTTGCACGTGCCATGCGTACAATTTCAGGAAATTCAATGTCATAACATGTTAAAATCGCAATCGTTCCTTTTGTTGTTTGAAACACATGTAATGAATCGCCGCCATGCATATTCCATTCGTTCACTTCCGTCGGCGTAATATGTAACTTTGCCTGTTCAGCAATCGTTCCATCGGGATAAAATAAATGAGCGACATTATATAGTCGATCCTCTTTTTTTATGACATGTGTCCCGCCAATAATATGCATATTCGTCTGTTTCGCAAGTGTTGAAAATAATGAGCGATAGGCGTCTGTAAACGTTGGAAGCTCTTCAATTGTTATTCCATCTCCAATGGACATAAGTTGTGTTGTAATAAACTCAGGGAAGAGCACGAACTCAGCACCGAATTCTTGCGCTGTTTTTATATAATGTTCGACTTGTTTTGCAAACTGTTCAAATGATGGAATCGTATGTAAATGATACTGAACCGCACTGACGCGCATTTTCAATGAAACTCACCTTCTTTTTTGTATTTTTTCCCCATTATTATAACGAAAATTTTTTATTTTGTCTGAATCGAAGCATCGTTTGTGTAGAAAACAAAATACATGTGTTACAATAGCGTTAAAGGAGGAATGTGAAATGAGTATTTACGATTTTCATGTACGTACAATTCAAGGGGAAGAGCAATCGTTAGCGCAGTATAAAGGAAAAGTATTATTAATCGTCAATACAGCAAGCAAATGTGGGTTGACGCCACAATACGAACAATTGCAACAATTGTACGACAAGTATAAAGAACGAGGCTTTGTTGTGCTCGGTTTTCCGTGCAATCAATTCGGAAATCAAGAACCGGGATCAGAGGATGACATCTCACAGTTTTGTCAACTCAATTACGGTGTGACGTTTCCGATGTTTGCGAAAGTAGACGTAAACGGTCCAAACGCTCATCCGCTCTTCATTTACTTAACGGAACAAGCGCCAGGTGTGTTAGGAACGAAAGCGGTGAAATGGAACTTTACAAAGTTTTTAGTTGATCGCAAAGGTCAAGTTGTTGAGCGGTTTGCCCCAACGACAAAGCCGTTCGAGCTTGAACAACATATTGAATCGTTGCTTCATGAACCCGTCTCTGAATGAAAAAGAGACGGTTTTTTGTTGGGCGTAATCGATTTGTCTATACCGATTTTTGTATAGTGCATATGCTGAGATAGTAGAGATTGACGCCAAATAGGAGGGGTTATATGTTCATTGAACCTTGGATCGTAGATGAAACGATGCATGAGTTTTTCGTACCGGATTATATTGAACAAATGGCAGAAGATGTTTTGCGTCATTATGATTTATCTGTTCAAAGTAGGCAAGTCGTCACGACGAAACCGGACAAAGGAGGAGCCATTTGGAAGTTAGAAACGAACAAAGGGCCAAAAAGTTTAAAATTGCTTCATCGTCGTCCAACACGCAGTTTGTTTAGCCTTGGCGCTCAGCGATATTTAGTCGATGTGCAAAAAGCAAATGTCCCACCGATTGTTCAAACGAAAGAAGGAACGGATTATGTGGAGGCTGGAGGGAAGCTATGGTTTGTTGCGGAATGGATCGAGCCGTTATTTCCTGTAACGAAAGATTTAGAAGGGGCAAAACAGCTTTGTTATGCACTTGGTAAATTTCATCGTTTAAGTAAAGGATACGTTCCTCCAAAAGGAGCAGAAATCGCGTCCCGGCTGTATAAATGGCCGAAAACGTACGAAAAAACAATAAACAAAATGGACTGGTTTCGCCAATTAGCGAAGGCGTATAAAGAGATGCCTGCAAGCGCGATGTTATTGGAAGTTGTCGACCGCTTTCAGGCGCAGGCGCGCGAAAGTTTCACTAGACTACAACAATCTCCGTATGACCAATTAGTTGAACTTGGACATAGTGAATGGGGATTAGTGCATCAAGATTATGGGTGGTCGAACGGACAAATGGGTGCGAATGGCATGTGGATTATCGATTTAGATGGTGTCGCGTACGATTTGCCCATTCGAGATTTACGAAAACTGATTTCCGGTACGATGGCTGATTTATACCGTTGGGACGCTCAATGGGTGCGAGAGATGATTCGAGCATATCATGAAGCCAATCCAATTGACGCTTCATTATATGACATATTGATGATTGATTTGTCACTTCCGAATGAATTTTACAAAAACTTAAAAGAAGTCGTATATGAGCCAGAGTTATTTTTAACGGAACAAACGATGCAACTCATTGAGATCATTGTTGCAACGGATGAAACGAAATGGCCGGTTCTTGCGGAAATTGAAAACGATTGGAAGGAGAACGGAAACAGATGAACATTTTAATGATTTGTACAGAAAAACTACCTGTTCCTCCCGTGCTCGGTGGTGCGATTCAAACGTATATTGCTGGCATCCTCCCCCATCTTCACCGCGCACATCGTATTACGGTATTAGGTGTACAACATGAAACACTGCCAAATGAAGAAACGATCGACGGCATTCATTATGTACGCGTTCCGGGTGGGATATTTGACATATATCTCGAACACGTCGTTCAATACGTGCAAGCTCATTCGTTCGATCTTATCCACATTTTTAACCGCCCACGTCTCGTTTTACCAATTCGTCAAGTTGCTCCTCATGCAAAAATTACGCTGAGCATGCATAACGATATGTTTCAACCTACGAAAATCAATCGTGAAGAAGCAGAGGAAGTCGTGAAGCAAGTATGTGCGATTGTCACTATTAGCGACTATATCGGTCAAGTCATTCGCGACCTATATCCAGAAGCAGAGGGAAAATTGAGGACGATTTACTCAGGTGTCGATTCCGATCGATTTTTACCAGGGAATCATCCGAATATGGCACCGATTCGTAAGAAACTACGTCAGGCGCATGGGATCGATCAAAAAACAGTCATTTTATTTGCTGGGCGTTTGTCGCCAAATAAAGGGGTTGACAAACTGATTCAAGCGTTGCCGGAACTTGCGAAGCGATTTAACGACTTAGCGCTCGTCATCGTCGGAAGCAAATGGTTTAGTGAAGAAGGGACGACGGACTATATTGCTTACGTTCGTTCGTTAGCTAAAAGATTACCTATTCCTGTCGTGGCGACAGGATTTGTGCCGCCAAATGAAATTCAACATTGGTTTGCCGCAGCTGATTTATTTGTTTGTACGTCGCAATGGCAAGAGCCGCTTGCTCGCGTTCATTATGAAGCGATGGCAGCCGGGCTTCCGATTGTTACAACTGCTCGTGGTGGCAATCCAGAGGTCATCGTTCCAAATGAAAATGGTGTTGTTGTCGAAAGACCAGAAGATCCGCAAGACTTTGTGGAAAAAATGGCATATGTGTTGTCCAATCGTACGCTAATGAAAAAAATGGGGGAAAACGGGCGTAAATTAGCAACATCACTTTATCGTTGGGAGCGGGTGGCATCAGACCTACTCCGTGTATGGCAACATGTCGAACAAACTGAGCTTTCGCCAATACAAGCAACTGTTTCTGTTGAAGAAATCGTTGAGCAAGTCGTTGAAAAACAGCCGACCGAGCCAGTTTTACCATCTTTACAGCCAATTCAAGAAGAAGTGGTGTTGAATAAAAAAAGGAAAAAAGCATTTGTATGGGCGATTACGACATAAAACTCCCACTTATGTTTGTGGGAGTTTCGGTCTTGTTTGCATATATAAATAAAAGTCATCGTTTTGTTTTTCTGTAATGACGTCGCGTAAAATTTGAGCAAGGACTGTGCTATACACGGTTCCGTTATCTCCGTAAGCATAGACGAAATAACAGTTTGGAAAGGAATCGTACACACCAATCATCGGAAGACCATCATGTGTCCCACCGTAAAAGGCAGCTAAATAAAATTCAGGAACGACGCGAATATCGGGGAAAAGTCGATGAAATTCCTCGATCAGTCGTTCTTTTTTATGCATAAGCTTAGCGTCGCGATCATCCGCATACGCTGTATTTTCATCAAGCCCTCCGATAATAATGCGATCGTCAGCCGTTGTTCGCATATATACATACGGACGGGCTGTCTCCCAAATGAGCGTTCGTTTATACCAACTTGAAAAATCTTCAACTCGATTTGTAATAACCGCATACGAACTAACGAGTAACGCTTTTTTTTCTTGTTTCACTTCTAACGTTTCGTAGCCTGCGGCAAAAATGACTTTCCGAGCTCGAATGGAATGCCCATTTTTCGTATAACATGTTGCCATATGTTGTTCGAGTTTTTTTCCGTTGATTTCTGTTTCTTCGAAAATACGCACGCCACGTTGTTTTGCATATTCCAATAAACCAATTGTCAATTTATACGGATTTAATTCTCCATCCCCCGTTGTATATAAAGCAGCATGTTTTGCAAATGGGTAATGGCTACGAATTTGTTGTTCATTCAACCAGACAACAGGATAGCCTTGTTTTTTTAACGCCGTATATTCTTTTTCAAGCTTTTGGACATCTTCGGCCACGCTTGCATAATACAAACTATCCCTTCTTTGAAATTCTACATCGATATGTAAGCAATTTGCTGCCCGTTCAAGTTCATCGACGGCTTGTTGACAAAGCGTTAAATGACGTGCGGCATACGTTTCGCCAAAGCTGTTAACGAGTTCAAAAAACATTTTATCCCCGAGACATTGAATCAGTGCTGTATTTGTCATCGTACTTCCGTATCCTGCTTTTCGTTTATCGACCACAACAACGTCTAAATTTGTTTCACTTAAATAATAGGCGCATAACGCTCCTGAACCGCCCGCTCCGACAATCAACACGTCGCATTGTATGTCGTTCTCAAGAGGGGGATACGAAGGAGCATCGGGAAATGTCGTTGGCCAATATAACTTTCCTGTTTGTAAATCCATTGCGATAGCCACCTTTCTTTTTTGTTCTGGTCTTTTTTAGATTGACCTGCATATGTAAAAGTATGCGACAACAACAATGGGATTTATATATTGACATAGCAAAAAGCTTTCTTATTTTTGGAATATTTGATAAAATAGGACGGAACGACAATGGGCATGTGAGAAAGTAGGGATGGAATGTGAAAGTATTTTTGGACTTAATGTGGTTTTTTAAGCAAGAAAAAAAAGCGTATATGATCGGAATTATATTGCTTGCGATTGTATCGTTGCTTGAGCTTGTCCCACCGAAAGTGATTGGGCACGTTGTTGATGCTGTAAAAGCGGGGGAACTGACGAAAGAAAAGCTCGCTACGTGGTTAAGCTTGCTCGCAGGTGTAGCGATTTGTATGTACGGTTGTCGTTACGTTTGGCGGACGATGATTTTCGGATCAGCAGCGAAGCTTGCTCGGCTTTTGCGCGATCGGCTGTACGGTCACTTTACAACGATGTCTCCGTCATTTTACCAAAACCGCCGCATCGGTGATTTAATGGCACATGCGACAAATGATTTACAAGCGATTCAGCAAACAGCGGGTGTTGGCGTCTTAACGCTTGTCGATTCACTATGCATCGGGGGTTTTGTCATTGCGACGATGGCATTTACGATTAGCTGGAAACTGACGCTCATTTGTTTATTGCCAATGCCGCTTATGGCTTATTTAACAAGCTATTACGGGTCGTTGCTTCATCAACGTTTTCATCATGCGCAAGAGGCATTTTCTGCTTTAAACGATAAAGTGCAAGAAAGCATTGCGGGCATGAAAGTAATAAAAACGTTCGGACAAGAAAAAGAAGAAATCGAATCGTTTCGAGTACAAGCGGATGACGTCGTTCAAAAAAATATGGCGGTTGCTCGCATTGATTCATTGTTTGATCCAACGATTTCGCTCATTGTCGGCGTGTCGTTTTTTTTAGCGATTGTTTTTGGTGCTCGTTTTGTCGTTCAAGGAGAGTTGACAATTGGGCAACTCGTTTCTTTTACGATGTACTTAGGACTTCTCATTTGGCCAATGTTAGCGTTCGGATGGCTATTTAATATTGTCGAACGCGGTCGCGCTTCGTATGACCGTGTTTCCTCGTTATTGCGTGAAAAACCAGATATACAAGAAAATGAAGGATTACTTGATGAAGTACCGACAGGCCACATCACGTACGACATTCGTTCCTTTACGTATCCGAATGAAACGAAGCCAACATTACAGCACATTCAGTTTACGTTAAAAAAAGGAGAAACGTTAGGGATTGTTGGGAAAACAGGAGCCGGAAAGACAACGCTTTTAAAAGTATTATTGCGCGAGTTTGTTGGAATGGATGGGGACGTTTATTTTGGCGGACATTCCATTACACAATATCGGTTAGAACGATTGCGCGAAGCCATTGGTTATGTACCACAAGATCATTTTCTTTTTTCTGCCTCCATTCGTGACAATATTGCTTTTGCTCGACCAGATGCGAGTCAAGAAGAAGTAGAGCATGTTGCCAAACTCGCTCAAGTGCACGATGATATTGTACAGTTTCCAGAAGGGTACGAAACAGTTGTTGGTGAAAGAGGTGTGTCTTTATCTGGAGGACAAAAGCAACGGCTATCGATTGCGCGTGCATTGCTCCTTGATCCGGAAGTGCTTATTTTAGACGATTCACTATCCGCTGTTGATGCTCAAACGGAAGAGCGCATTTTACGAGCGTTGAAAGAAAATCGGGCAGGCAAAACGACGATTATTGCGACGCATCGGTTAAGTGCTATTCAACACGCGCATTTAATTTTAGTGCTTGAAGATGGAAACATTGTTCAGCGAGGTACGCACGAAGAGCTTGTTTCCAAAGACGGTTGGTATCGAGATATGTACGTTCGCCAACAGCTTGAACAGTTTGTGGAACGTGGAGGTGTACAATGAGATCGAATATGAATCAACGGCAAGTGTTTATGCGGCTCATGAGCTATGCGATACCGCATCGAAAGTCGCTGTTTTTTGCTTTTTTTCTTTTAGCCTTAACGACTGCGGGCGAAGTGCTCGGTCCGATTATTGTAAAAGTGTTTATTGATGACTACTTAACACATATGACATTTCCGCTTCAAGCAATGATCGGATTGGCAGCCGCTTACATCGCGATTCACATTGGGAAAGTCGTTCTATCTTATTTTCAATTGTTAAAGTTTCAAGAAATTGCACTAAAAATTATTCAACAACTTCGTATCGATGTTTTTTCTAAAGTACAATCGTTAGGAATGCGCTATTTTGATCGGACACCAGCGGGAAGTATCGTATCGCGAGTGACAAATGATACGGAAGCGATTAAAGAAATGTTTGTTGAAGTGCTCGTCACATTTATCCAAAGTGCTTTTTTCTTAGTCGGTGTATTCGTTGCGATGTTTTTGCTCGATGTTCGTTTAGCTACTTTTTGTTTAGTGATTTTACCGGTTATTTATATCATTATTCGTACGTATCGAAAGTATAGCTCGGTGTTTTATAGCGATTTGCGTGAGCGGTTAAGCCAGCTAAATGCAAAGTTAAATGAGTCGCTTCAAGGTATGGCGATTATCCAAGCGTTCCGCCAACAAAAGCGAATGAGAGAGCAATTTGGAGACATTAACGAAAAACATTATATAGCGGCAATGAAAAATATTAAACTTGATAGTTTATTGCTTCGTCCAGCGACAGACGTCGTTTATGTGTTTTCGCTTATTGTCGTTTTAAGTTATTTTGGCATCTCTTCTTTTCAAAGTCCGGTTGAAATCGGTGTGTTGTACGCCTTCGTCAATTATTTAGAGCGTTTTTTTGAACCGATTAACCAAATGATGATGCGTTTATCGATGTTTCAGCAAGCGCTCGTTGCTTCGTCGCGCGTGTTTCAATTGTTAGATGAACGAGAAGAAGAACCGAAACAATATGAGCAACCACTTGTTATTGAAAAAGGAACGGTGGAATTTCGTAATGTATCGTTTAGTTACGATGGAAAACGAGACGTGTTAAAAAACATTTCGTTTATCGCTCGACCTGGGGAAACAGTTGCGCTCGTCGGTCATACAGGAAGCGGAAAAAGTTCGATCATTCAACTGCTCATGCGCTTTTACGAGTTTGAACGCGGTGACATTTTGATTGATGGACATTCCATTAAAGCATATCCGAAAAGAGAATTGCGAAAAAATATCGGCCTTGTCCTTCAAGATCCGTTTTTGTTTTATGGGACGGTGCGAGATAACATTCGACTTCATCATAAACGTTTGACAGATGAAGATATAGAACAAGCTGCGGCATTTGTTCAAGCCCATTCGTTTATTGAAAAATTGCCAAAACGGTACGATCATCCCGTGACAGAGAGGGGGACGACGTTTTCGAGTGGCCAACGTCAACTCATTGCATTTGCTCGTACGATTGCAATCAATCCGAAAATATTAGTGCTTGATGAAGCAACGGCAAATATCGATACAGAAACAGAGGAAGCCATTCAACAAGCGCTCGAAAAGATGAGAAAAGGGCGAACGACGATTGCGATTGCCCATCGCTTATCAACGATTCAAGATGCCGATCAAATTCTCGTTTTGCATCAAGGTGAAATTGTTGAGCGCGGCACGCATCAACAGCTGCTTGCAAAACGAGGGTTATATTATCGGATGTACGTCTTGCAAAATGGGTTAACCGAAGATGTGTGTATATAAAAGTTTCTGAAGCTTGTTTTAGTTTTGTCAAGCACAATTGTTTGTCAAGCACATTTGTCGAAACCGCCATATTAAGTGGCGGTTTTGCAATAAATGATTTCCCCTAGTTTTGGTACACATAGCTGCTCGCTTGGAAAGTTGCGCCGTTCCCATTCGGCATATAGGCGATCTAGCGCTTCTTTTGGTGTATCGTCAGCGAGTGGAAATGTACCGTAATGCATCGGAATAAATGTTTTTGCACGGCAATCGACAAATGCTTGTACAGCTTCTTCTGGTGTCACATGTTGAGGCCCCATAAACCATTCTGGTTCATATGCCCCAATAGGCAACAACGCATAATCGATATGGAAACGCTCCCCGATCGCGCGAAATCCGCGAAAATATCCACTATCTCCAGCAAAATAAAACGTTGGTTTTTCTTTTGCTTCAATGACCCATCCACCCCAATGGGATGTATTCGTATCAAATAGTGTCCGCTTTGACCAGTGTTGTGCTGGAACGAACGTAAACGAAACATTTTGTTCAACAACGGTGTCCCACCAACAGCATTCCACGACACGTTCAAACCCTCTTTTTAGAAAGGAAGAACGTAACCCGCTTGGAACGAGGATGAGAGGATTTCCTTTTAACTGTTTTATGCTTGAGAAATGTAAATGGTCATAGTGGCTGTGAGAAATTAATATGACATCAACAGGAGGTACATCATAAATCGGAATGGCCGGATCAGTTAGTCTGCGAATCGTTCCTAATCGTTTTGCCCAAACCGGATCTGTAACAATGGTTAAGCCATTTATTTGAATAATAAATGTCGCATGCCCTACCCATGTGAGCAACGTTTGGTTTTTATTTGTATGTAGCAAAGAAGAGTCAATATATTCACGAGGCAAAGTGTATGACCAGTCTTTCTTTTTTTGTCTTCTTTCCGCATACCAACGCCGTAAATCAGCAAATGTTTTTGTTGTGCATACCCCATCTAAATTTTCATATCGTTTTCCCATTTTCTTCTCCTCCAATATGGGTGTTTCATTTGAGCATTCAGTATATATAAGTATACACGATGATTTCTTTAATTTTTTTGTTCGTATGAAAATGTTTCTCTTGACAATGAGAAAATGAAGCAAGTCATCCGCAAAACATCCGCATCTTGTCGTAGTGAAGTTTAAAATATATCAGAGCCAAAGAAAAAATTGTTAAATATGTGTTGAACGAGGGGGAAGAAACTGGGCATAACATATGTTCAGTTCTATTTTTTATTGTTCACATATTAACTATAATGGATAATATGAAGCGAAAGAAGATGACATGGCCGCGTCATAATGGATCATATATGAATACATTATAGTAAAAAAATGATTGGGGAGAAGAAAGGTGGAAGATGTTGTACTTCAACATGCGGAACAGTTGAAGCATTGGGAAGAAAAACAAGAAGAGATTTTACAAGAATTAATTCAAAACCAACAAAAAATTCATCAGCAAAACGATTTATATTATAACGAAAAAGAAGAGGCGCGCATTATTGAACGATATTATGAGCATATTCATGATCAAACGGACGGAACGTTTTTATTTCGAGCATATCACGATTTAATCAAGCGGACACATATACGCCGCATCCCTTATTTTCTAAGCAAAGATTACTATTTGTACACATGGGTTGATTTGCAGCCGGATGGAACAGTAAAAAGTATTTATTCAGGAAAAAAGAAAGATCCGCGCACGGTTATTTTACAAGACTATGAGACGATTCAAAAGCGATATGAACAATTTATTCAACTTGTGAAAAAAGCAAAAAAAGGTGAACTCGATCTTGAACAAAAGATGAAAATGGTCGATCGACAATTCAAATTTAATGCCGAGCATGTCGTTCCGCAATCTTGGTTTGGGGCGAAAGAGCCGATGAAAGGAGATTTGCATCACTTATTCGTTTGTGAACCACGTTGTAATTCGATCCGTTCGAATTTTCCTTATGCAGATTTTCCATTTTATGAACCAGAGTCCCCTTATGAAATGGTTCAAAATGACTGTGGAGTAGCATACGGAGAATATTTTGAGCCTGAACACGGAAAAGGGGCGGTGGCGCGAGCGATGTTGTATTTCCTCGTTCGTTATCCGCGAGCGATCAAACAACCGTTTATTGATCAAATAAACATTTCGTTGCTTATTCAATGGCATAAACAGTTTCCTGTTACAATGTATGAAAAACATCGTAACGCGGCTATTTTTCGTATTCAAGGAAATCGCAATCCGTTCATAGATAAACCGTATCTTGTTGACCAACTTCATTTTTTCATTGGACGTAAAAGTGGTTAGGCGTTCGCACACATCCCACTCTTTTTCATATGCTGTATTACAGTTTATGAAAAGGGGAAGACGCTGCCATCTGCGGTGTCAGCCCATTTGAATTAGCAAGACGAAATGTTGTGCCAGTTATTATCGGGTTAACTGTAACGACAGTGGTTGCGATGTTTCTTATTTAGTTATAAAGAGTGTCTCCAACGAGGCACTCTTTTTTCTATGTTATAAAAAGTAACGTATAAATAAAAATTTTCAAAAAAATGTTGCATTTCTATCTCTTTGTGTAATATATTATAACCATAAATGTTATAAAAAATGACATAAAGGAGAGATGAGAATGAATGAAGTACAGTTGAGTTTGGCGCTTGATTCGCTTTGGGTCATGTTAGGAGCTATTTTAGTCATTGGGATGCAAGTCGGATTTGCTTTGTTAGAAGCTGGTTCGACACGGATGAAAAACGCTGGTCATGTCGCCGGAAAACAAATATTAAGTTTTGCGATTGCCTCACTTGCATTTTGGGCAGCAGGTTTCGCCATTACATTTGGAAAAGGAAATGGATTCATTGGTACAGAAGGATGGTTTTTGAAGGAAGGAACAGAAACGTTCTCCTCACTTTCATGGGCGAATGTGCCACTTGAGTTAAAATTTTTATTCCAGCTTGCTTTTGTTGGGGTATCTTTAGCGATTGCGTGGGGAGGATTCGCTGAACGAGCGAAATTATCTGTTTACTTTATTTTCGGAACGATTTTTACCGTCGCTATTTACCCTGTCATCGGTCATTGGGTATGGGGAGGTGGCTGGCTTGGTGAAATGGGAATGCAAGATTTTGCAGGTTCAACAGTTGTTCATTTACAAGGCGCGATTGCCGCATTAGTCGCAACGTTGCTACTAGGGCCACGAATTGGAAAATTCAACAAAGATGGGACACCTAACTACATTCCAGGCCATAACCAAGTATATACCGTTATTGGTGGCTTCGTCTTATGGGTTGGTTGGTTTGGATTTAATGCAGGAAGTACAATGGGAACAGCAGATGGATTTTTCGGTTATGTTGCGTTAACAACAAATATTGCAGCAGCAGCTGGAGCGATCGCTTCGATTTTGACAGCAAAATGGCTTGTTGGGAAAGCGGATATTCCTGCGATGGTCAACGGCGTATTAGCCGCACTCGTTGCGATTACAGCAGCATGCGCGTTCGTTGAGCCGTGGGCGGCAGCAGTTATTGGTGCTGTTGCGGGGTCATTTACATTTTGGACGTCTGTATATTTTGAACGAAAAGGTATTGACGATCCGATTTACGCATTTTCTGTTCATGGGATAGCCGGCATTGTTGGAACGATTTCAACTGGCTTTTTCGCTTCGCCACGCCTTGTAGAAAAAACAGGAATTGGAAAACCGGGGTTGTTTTATGGCGGAGGAGTGGATCAGCTTCTTGTTCAAACGATTGGTGTTTTAGGTGCAGCAGTGTATGTGGCGGTTGTTTCGTTTATAATCTTATATGCTTTGAAAAAGACGATCGGTTTGCGAGTGACACCTGATCAAGAAATTTCTGGACTTGATATTAGTGAGCATGGTTCATACGGGTATCCAGAACATTTAGACCCGACTTATCAACAACCACCAACCGTTGTTTCATCTCGTTCGTTATGAAAATGGTGATCGTATGAATGCTTTGAACTCAATTGTCGCTCGGGCGGAACAATGTAGCGATACAGCACAACTAAAGCAACTTCATGATGAAGTTGCTTTTCTCCTCTCTTCTTTTTCATTTTCTTTTTACGATATATTTGATGTATACGATGCGCTTTGTATGTGTCACGATGCGTTAATGAAACAAGCGTTGTTGTTAGCTGAACGAGAAGTTGATCGACAAGGAATCGGCAAAAAACCTTCTTCTTTTTGTTGGTTTGTGATGGGAAGCAGCGGACGAAAGGAACCAACCGTTTGGACTGATCAAGATAACGGTGTGATTTTTTCATGCTTGCATAGCGAAAAAGACGATTGTTATGTATATATGCGTGAGTATGCGCGCCTCGGCGTTCTTTATTTAAACAAAATCGGTTATCCATATTGTCCCGGTTATGTGATGGCGACAAACGAAAGATGGTTAAAGGAAGTTGAAGAATGGAACGAACAAGTTGAAAAATATGTAACAAACGAACATATAGATGATATTCGCTATTTATCTATGTTAGCTGATATGCGTCCGATTTATGGGGAATATGCACTTGCTAATCAGCTGAAAACGACATTATATAAAAAGATTGCGGCGACTTTTTCTTTGCGCAATCGAATGATTGATAGCGTTCGTATTCCTTTTGTGCCGATTGGACCTTTTGGACGGGTGTACGTCGAACGTTGGGGAGAGAAAAGCGGCATGATTGATATAAAACAAGGAGGATATGTTCAGCTCAATCATGTGTTGAAATGGGTTGCTGTTCAAAAACAATTTGTTCATGCTTATTCAACATTTGAGCGGTTAACGCGTTGGTATGATGAACACGGCTGCTCGCAACAGCAGTTTGAACGTATCGAAAAAGCGCTTCAGACGTTTTTGTATTTTCGCTTACGATGTTCGTTAGAAGAGAGCGATTTGTCGATCCAACATTTATCAAAAGAAGAAAAACAACGATTAAAAAAAGCGATGATAGTAGCAAAAAAAATGCAACGTCATGCAAGGAAGTGGGTGTAATTGATGGAGCGACCGTTTCAATGGATTAACCGCGTATTATCGCTTGGCCTTCGGTATGATCAAGCAACAGCGGTCGGTCCAGCTTTTCAACAAGAGGCATGGATTCGAAAAATGATGAAAGAAGCAAAGAAACATACGTATTCGCTCGAAACGCCGCTTTCTGACGTGACGTTTATTTTATTAGATACAGAGACGACAGGTTTTTCCCCTCAAAGAGGAGATGAAATTTTTTCACTTGCGGCTTTAAAAACAAAAAAAGGTGAAGCGTTTGACTTGTATTGTTCTCACTTTCGCCCAAAGCGTCCGATTCCAGAGCACGTCGTCGCACTTACAGGCATAACAAATGACGATGTGGTATGCGCGCCTTCGCTTGAAGAGGAGATTCATCATGTCCTTTCTTTTTTAAATGGCAGTATTTTAATCGGTTATCATATTCAGCACGACGTTGCATTTTTAAATGAATTTTTATCACGAAACTATCGGATCGTTTTGCAGCAAACAGCGATCGAAATGAGGAGAATAATGGAATGTATATATCACTATTCATTTCCAACACTCGATGATGCATTATCATTTTACCATTTATCCCCTATTGATCGTCATACGGCGAAAGGAGATGTGATGAGTTTATTTGAGATTTGGAAGCGAGTTTTTGTAGACTTGCAACGGTTGAAAATCGACACGCTACATGATTTATATGCGTTACTTAGTCAACGTTCATAAACGAATGTTGACTTTTTTTACGAAAAATTATACAATTTCATTAACTTATATGAACATATATTCATATATTGAAAGAGGGGAGAACGAGTGAAAGAGTTATATGAGCCGTTAGATGAAGAAACGCTTTTCATCGTATCACAAACATTTAAAGCGTTAAGTGACCCGACACGTATTCGTATTTTACATTTACTTTCATCTGGTGAGTTTTCAGTAACGGAGATCGCGAATCGATTGTCACTTTTACAATCGACCGTATCTCATCAGCTCCGTTTTTTAAAAAATTTACGCCTTGTGAAATATCGAAGAGAGGGCACGACGTTATATTATTCGTATGACGATGAGCATGTGTTGCACATTCTTGAACAAACGATACGTCATGCGCGTGATCATTAGGGGGGGAGTCAAGTGAAGGAGTATCAAGTGAAAGGGTTGACATGCGCAAATTGCGCTCGAGCATTAGAAGAACAAATTCAGTCGCTTCCATATGGAGAAGGAGCAACATTAAGCTACAATAGCGGAAAATTACGTGTGAATGAACGCGTGAATTTAGAAAAAGTACGTGCGATTTTGGCGACAGATGGGGCATATATGGTAGAAGATGAGAAGTCACAAAGAAAACGAAATCCTCTTCTTTATCTCGTTGGCACATCTATTTTCCTTTTTGTCATGGCCTTTTTACTTGAACGATTTACCGGTAACGAAGTCGTCAGCATTTATATCATTGCGACAGCGCTCAGTGGATATAAAACGTTTATCAAAGGGCTGAAAAACATCGTTCGTTTTCGTTTCAATATGGATACGTTAATGACAATTGCACTCATTGGAGCGTTTGGCATTGGCGAATGGAAAGAAGCGACGGTTGTTGCCATTTTATTTGGTATAAATGAGTATTTAGAAGGATTAGGCATGGAACGGGCGCGGCGATCGCTTGATATGTTGCTGAAACAAGTACCAAAAGAAGCGATTGTCATATGTAACGGGCAAACGCGTGTCGTTTCGATTGATTCGTTACAAGTGGGAGATGTTGTGCTCGTTCGTCCCGGTGAAAAAATTCCATCAGACGGCGTTGTTATTCAAGGGAAAAGTTCTGTCAACGAAGCAGCGATTACAGGTGAATCGATGCCGATCGAAAAGGAGACAGGAATGAGTGTGTATGGCGGAAGTGTAAATAACGAAGGGATGTTACACGTCCAAATTACAAAACAATATAAAGATAGTTCTTTATCCAAAATATTACATCTCGTACAAGAAGCACAAGAAACAAAAACACCGCTTGAATTGTTCATCCAACGTTTTGCCAAATACTATACGCCATTCATTATGGTTGTTGCGTTATTCGTGATGACGATTCCACCTTTATCGTTTGGGGTACCTTGGCACGATGCCTTATATCAAGGTTTAGCCGTTTTAATTGTCGGTTGTCCGTGCGCCCTTATTTTATCTTCACCGATCGCATTGTTAGCTGGTATGGCGCGTAATGCGAGAAAAGGAGTGTTAGTGAAAGGGGGCGTTCATTTAGAGACGCTCGGACGTGTACGTACGATTGCTTTTGATAAAACAGGGACAATTACAAAAGGAAAACCGCATGTCACGGATGTCATTGCATATATTGACGAAAATGAACTGCTTCGTATTGCTGCATCGTTAGAAAGTGCGTCTTCCCATCCACTCGCACAAGCGATTGTCCAAAAAGCAAAGCAGCATGATATTTCATATAAACAGCCAGAACAAATGGAGACGAGAACAGGAAGTGGAATAGAAGGGAAAATAGATGGGAAGCGTTATCGTATTGGAAATGAACGAATGTTTGACCAACAGGATTTGTCCGAACAAATTCAAAAAGATGCGGAAAAGTTAAAAAGTGAAGGTAAGACGATCGTTTTTCTAGCGGATGAACAACATGTACTCGGCTTATTCGGTATTGCTGATGAAGTGCGTGAAGAGAGCAAAGAAGTGATGAAACAGCTACATCGTATCGGTATTCGTCGTACAGTGATGTTAACGGGAGACCACGAGAAAACCGCGCAACAAGTAGCAAAGCAAGTAGGAGTGACAGACGTATTCGCCCAGCTTGTTCCTGAACAAAAAGTGGAAAAAATAAAACAGTTAATGAAAGACGATATCGTAGCAATGGTAGGGGATGGAATGAACGATGCGCCAGCACTTGCTCATGCGCATGTCGGAATTGCTATGGGGAAAGGAACAGATAGCGCAATCGAAACAGCGGATGTTGTTTTGATGCAAGATCATCTAGGGAATTTGCCAGAAGCGATCGCTATCGCTCGACGAGTGAATCGCACGATTCGTTTAAATATTGCAGTAGCACTCGGATTAAAAGCGATGGCGCTACTATTAACCATTCCAGGTTGGCTAACGTTATGGATCGCGATTTTATCCGATATGGGTGCAACGATTTTTGTTAGTGTACTAAGCTTATTGATTTTATGGGAGAAGCGCACAAGGTAAGATTGTGCGCTTTTCTAAAAAAAGGATATTATTCAGAAATATTAGAAACGTTGTTGATTTTTTCACCGTTTTTAGTGAAAATGAAGATAGAACTTTAACAACAAAGAGGATGAATAAGATGATGCAAGCAATCGCTGTCATTGCCCCAAATGGAAAAATTTTAGGAGCAGATGAACATTTTTTTCAACATTTTTATCATCGTGAGGTTGATCGCGGGCTGTTAGAAAAGTTTATACAAGAAGCTGAAAATGGGCGCACGGTTTCGTATGCCGTCATAAAACAAAAAAATGGACAAAACGATGTATATGTACAAGCAACAGCTTTATATAACAAAGAAGGAAACTTACAGGCGGTTGTTGCGACATATCAATATGAACCGTTTATCGATATGCGTCTTACTTCTTCGATCGCTTCACTTGCATCTGAATTTACGTTTATTTTATCAGCAGAAGGCGAGATTACGTACGTTTCGCCGACGGCTCAATATGTGTTGAAGTGCACAGAAGAAGTGTGTAGCCATGAATTATTTTCTTTTGTTCATCATGAAGACATACCGCTTTTGATGGAAAAGTTACATACGATTTATGCGACAAAAGAAAAAGAGACGACAATTGACTGTCGTTGGCGGACGGATGAAGGGCATTTTATATGGATTCATATGCATGCCCACCCGTTGTTAAATGAAAAAAATGAAATTGAACACGTCATTGTTGTTGCAAAAGATATTACAAAGTGGAAATGTTGCGAGGAAGCACTTGCGAAATTAAAACATTTCGATTCGTTAACCGACATTCCGAATCGCTTTTATTTTGAATCGTATGTACAACATATGATTCAACAAAAGCGACCGTTTGCATTATGTTATATTGATTTTGACAAAATTAAATGGATTAACGATCGCTTTTCGTATCAGGCTGGAGACTTCTTTTTGCAAGAAGCTGTTCGTCGCATTCAGCAACATTTGCAACAAGAAGACTTTTTTGCTCGCATCGGTGGCGATGAGTTTGCAATCGTGCTACACGATGTGAATAAAGAAACGATTGTTACGCGGCTGGAACATTTGCTTCAATCGTTTGTAGAACCATTCCGATATAAAGAGCATGTCATTCAATCTAGCCTTTCTGTTGGGGTGACGTTTTTTCCGCAAGACGGTATGGATTTAGACACACTGTTAAAACAAGCGGATCAAGCGCTCTGTTACGCAAAAGAGAGAGGGAAAGGTTATCATTTTTACCATCCTCAGCAAAATCGAAAAACAATGATTGAACAAGAGCTACCGATTGCGTTGTTAAACAATCAATTTTATTTATGTTACCAACCGAAAGTGTCGCTAGATAATGAAGCGATTATGGGAGTTGAGGCGCTCATGCGCTGGACGCATCCAACGCTTGGAGCGATCTCACCACTAGAGTTTATTCCGATCGCAGAGAAAAATGGATTTATTTTTGAAATTACAACATGGGTGTTAAAAGAAGCGTGTCGACAAGTAAAACAATGGCAAACCCATTTTCCGACGCTAAAGCTCGCGGTGAACTTATCACCATTTTTACTGAATCGAAAAGAATTTGTGATGCATGTAAAAAATATTTTGCAAGATACACAGTTTCCACCAAACTATTTAATTTTAGAAATCACAGAAAGTGGACTAATGGAAAATATCGAGACCGGGAGACATATTTTAACAGAGTTAAAACAGATCGGAATTCAAGTAGCAATTGACGATTTCGGTACCGGTTTTTCATCGCTTGCTTACATTCGCAACTTACCCGTTTCATTATTAAAAATCGACCGCTCATTCATTCGTGACATCACGGATAATTCAAAAGATGCTACAATCGTTGATACGATTATTCATTTAGCGAAAAGTTTAGATTTACAAGTACTTGCCGAAGGGGTAGAACGCGACGATCAAGTATCTTTGTTACAAAAAATGGATTGTGATTTTGCGCAAGGGTTTTATTTTAGTCAATCGTTAGAAGCGGAGAAGTTACTACAATGGCTTGAACAGCATAATCAATCGAAAGAGGCGCTTCATTAGTGCCTCTTTTCACGTTTTGTTCACATATATTTTCTTTTTTCTTCACAAATTTACATTAGTGTAGATGTATAAATGATAAGAACGAGGAATGAATAGACATGCGTAGCTTATTTTTTTTGCTTATACCGATCGTTACACTTTTGTTTGCAGAAACTGCATATGGACAAACGATTGAAGTACATAAACAGTTGCAACAGGCCATTGATGAAGCGCATGCCGGTGATGTATTAGTCGTCAAACGTGGAGTATACGAAGGTCCGATTATTATTCATAAGCCGATTCATTTGATTGCTGAGCCCGGAGCGGTAGTTGATGGGGATGGAAGTGAATATGTCGTAACTATTCGTGCACCCCATGTTTACATAGAAGGGCTCACGATTCGTAGAAGTGCATACGGGAAAGGAGCAGGTGTACAAATTAAAGAAAGTTCACATGTGACGTTGAAAAACGTACGTATTGAAGATGTGCATTATGGTGTTTACGTAGAAAAAGGAACAAATATTCATCTCGTAAACAATGTTATGCGTGGTCGAGATGTTCACTTTGCTCAACGTGGCAACGGCATTCACTTATTGAAGACAAAACATGTCGTTATACGTCAAAATGATATTTCGCGTGTGCAAGATGGCGTGTATTTGGATGGAGCTGAACATACGACGATCGAGAAAAATAAAGTAACAAATGCGCGCTATGCGATTCATTTTATGTATGCAGAGGATGGAATAGCAAAAGAGAACGTGCTGATGGAAAATATTAATGGAATCATGATGATGATGTCAAAACGATTTACGATCGAACAAAATACGATTGCCAAACAATTAGACTACCGTGGATACGGAGCGCTCATTTATGATAGTGAACATGTTGTGATGCATAACAATACGTTACTTTATAATAGCACAGCGTTATCATTACAAAACGGACGTCATTGTACTATAAAAGCAAATGAATTCATTGGAAATTATCGTGCTCTGCATAGTTTATATGAAAATGACAATACGATTGTTGTTGAAAATAAATTTTTAGGAAATATGGAAGACGCATTGATTCAAGGTGCGCCCATTGCATTTGATGATGGGGAAAAAGGGAACTATTGGGATACTTACCGGTTTTACGACTTGAACGATGATGGAATTGGGGATGCCCCGCATCGTATTCGTTCGATGTATAGTCGACTGTTACGACAATGGCCAAGCGTGCAATTTTATTTTCAAAGTCCTGCGCTAGCGCTTCTTGATACAACGGAGTCATTTTTTACACAAGCACAGGCGCAAGGAGAAGACCGTTTTCCGTTTATGGAAGTCGATTACAATAAAAACGAAACAAACGAACGATCATGGAGACTATTGTTGTTTGGAAGCATCTTATTAGTAAGCAGTTTGTTTATGTTTGTATATGGAAGGAGAATGAAATATGAAAAAAATTGCTAGTCTTTTATTTGCATGCTTCCTTGTTGCATGTAGTGGAGAGAAAACGTATGAACCGGAAGACATTAATCCGGATATTGATGTATGCGTTGTTTGCAATATGAGTATCGTAGCGGAGCAGTATGCAACGGAAGCGATTTTGAAAGATGGAACGGTGCATAAATTTGACGATATTGGTTGCATGATTGAGTGGATGCGTAAGCAAAACAACGATGACATAGCTAAGTTATATGTTCGCGATGTGACAAATGGTGAATGGGTTGAGCTCGAGAAAGCGGTTTATGCTTATCATCCAAATTATTGGACGCCGATGAACTACGGGGTCGTTTCATTTGCGAATGAGCAACATGCGAAAGCGTACATGGAACAAGAAGGGGAAGGACAGTTATGGACGTATGAGCAACTAAAACAACACCGGTGGGGATTTGAACGATGAATACGGCGATGAAGTACCAATGGATGATGATGATTCGTAGCAAATGGCTCATGAGCTTTGCGATTTTATTTGCGATTTTATCATCAACCGTAATTGCGAGTAGCGGACACGAAATAGCGGGAGTATTTACACGTTCGACGGCGGCTTTATTAAATTTATCTCTTTTACTTGTTCCTCTTGTTGCCCTATTAGCAGGTAGTTTATTTATCGCAGGGGAAAAAGAAGACGGTCGGTTATCGCTTATATTAACATACCCGATCTCCCCTCGTTCGTTAACGTTCGGATTATATGCCGGTAGTTGTATATCATTATGGACAGTGATTGCTTTCGGATATGGAAGTGCAAGTGTTGTCCTTTTTACAACAGGAGGAACGTGGTCGACATTTTTTTTCCTTTCATTTGCATTAACGATCGTATTAACGAGCATTTTTTTAGCGATCGCTTTATTCATTGGACTTGTTGCTTCTAATCGTTTACAAGCGCTCGGTGTCAGCCTGTTTATTTGGGCATTTTTCGTTTTATTTTATGAATTTCTCACATTGGCATTATTATCGCTTGTGCCAAAACAGTTTACCATCCTACTATTCGGGTTATCTGTTATTTGTAATCCAGTTGAACTGATGCGTGTTTGGACGATAACGGCGATGAAAAGTAGCGCTCTATTTGGACCGCAACTATACGAATGGTCAAAATGGGCAGAAAGCACAAGTGGACAACTGTCATTTGTGGCGATCGCATGCGTATGGATCATTGTGCCATTATTTTTAGCGAACGTATGGATGAAACGAGGGAAACGTCATGCTTGAGGTGAGACAATTAACGAAAATATACAATGAACAAAACAAAGTAGAAAACATTTCATTTTCTGTTCAGCCAGGACAATGTTTGGCGTTATGCGGTGGTAACGGTGCTGGGAAAAGTACAATTATTAAAATGTTAATTGGACAACTCACTCCGACAAAAGGAGACATATGTGTAAACGGAAAACAAGTAAAAAAAGATGAGAAAAAATGGTTTTCCTTTATGCCCGATCATTTGCAATTTCCTCTGCTTTTAACGGGTTACGAAGTGTTATCTTTGTTCGGACGATGGCAAGGAGCAACAGCTGAGCGTGTCGAACAATGTTTACAGCTTGTTGGGTTGACGAACGATCAACATAAGCAAGTAAAGACATATTCAAAAGGAATGCAACAACGTCTTGCATTTGCGCAAGCGCTTTTAGCAGACGCGCCATTGCTTATTTTAGACGAGCCAACAAACGGTTTAGATCCGTATTGGGTATGGGAATTTAAACGACTCATTCAGATTGAAAAAGAAAAGGGAAAAGCCATTCTTTTTTCGACACATATGTTGTCGATCGTGGAAGAAATTGCAGATGCTGTTGCGTTTATTCATCAAGGACAAATGCTCGTATATGATTCGGTTTCTACACTTTGCCAAGATGGGCAATCGTTAGAGTCTATATTTTTTGCACAACTTTCACAACATATGGCATACTGAAAAAGTAAGCGAACATAGCTTACTTTTTTTCGTTTGGAGGGGGAATGTAACATGTTAAAATTATACGTCATTCGTCATGCAGAAACAGAGTGGAATGCACAACAACGCATGCAAGGATGGAAAGATTCATCTTTAACTGAAACAGGAAGAAAACATGCGACACTTTTACAGGAACGCTTACGTACTGTCCCGTTTACGGCTCTGTATTGTAGCCCGAGCGATCGAACAAAAGAAACGGCTCAAATTGTTTTAGGACAACGTGACGTACCAATGTATTTCGATGAACGCTTACGTGAAATTCATTTAGGTCATTGGGAAGGAAAAACGATTGCCGAAATTGCTCAAACAGATGAACGAAATCATTATTATTTTTATCATGAACCACATGCATACAATCCGATCGTTGGAGAAACGTTTCTTGATGTGCAACGTCGAGCTGTCGCTGCCATTCAGCATATTGCTGATACTCATTCAGAAGGTCATATTCTTGTCGTGACACATGGCGTCGTTATTCGTACGCTCCTTGTATATTGGAAACAGCAACCGCTCGCACAGTTATGGGAAAATAGCCGCGTATATGGTACGAGTGTGACTATCGTTTCGTTCGATGGAAAACAGTGGACTTTGGAATGTGAGTCAAATATTTCGCACCTTGAAGGTGAGATGATACGAGGATGAAAAAATGGTTTGTTCTTTTTGTATTCATTTTCCTTATTCACGGTTGTGTACAGCAAAATAAAGGAACGACGTTTGTTACGACAGTACAATATGTTGTTGATGGGGATACAATTAAAATAAAAAAAGATGGAGAGATTGTAACGGTTCGTCTATTAAACATTGACACGCCAGAAACGTATCGCGAAAAACAGGCGTATGGTGAAGAAGCAAAGCAATTTGCTAAAGATGTCCTTCTTCACAAAAAAGTGACGGTCGAATTAAGTGCGAAAGAACAACCGTATGATCGCTACGGTCGATTGCTTGCGTACATATGGTTGGAGGATGGAACTTTGTATCAAGAAAAAATTGTACAAGAAGGGCTGGCACGTGTTGCTTATGTGTTTGAGCCGGATGTAAAATATGCAAAAAAATTGTATAAAGCACAAGGGGAAGCAAAAAAAGCGAAAAAGCGCATTTGGAGTGTGGATGGATACGTAACAGAAGAAGGATTTAATATGAGCGTATGGTTAGATCAAGCTTCGTAAATGGGAAAAGGGCTGGATGAAACAGCCCTTTTAATGTGCTAACATGGCTTGCATATCTTCTTCTACATCGCGGATAAGTTTGAGACCGAACATATCTTGTAGGACGCTTAACACACCTTCCGAAATGAAGTGTGGTGCTTTCGGTCCAATTCGAATGTCTTGAATGCCTAAACTAAACAATCCGAGTAAGATGGCAACTGCTTTTTGTTCAAACCATGAAAGGACGATGCTAACAGGCAGTTCATTCACTTCACAGCCAAACGCTTCTGCAAGTTGTTCTATATTGAATAATGAGAAAAAATGTATTAAAATGAAAGAAAATTAAATGAGTCACACTACTAGGGGTGCCGGATGGCGATGGCTGAGAGGAAAACGCGCAATCAGTTTTCCGACCCTTTGAACCTGATCTGGTTTGTACCAGCGGAGGGAAGTAGGCTATGTTTTGTCAATGTAAACTAGTCGATTCTTTCCGACTAGTTTTTATTTTTTATAGGGGGGAATGAACGATGAATGTTGGACAATGGTTAACGCGCGTGAGAAAGGAGTCACCACTTGTACATAATATGACAAATGTGGTGGTGACCAATTTTGTTGCTAACGGTTTACTTGCGATAGGCGCATCTCCTGTCATGGCGTATGCTAAAGAAGAAGTAGCTGATATGGTGCGCTTGGCACGTGCGCTTGTATTGAATATCGGCACATTAAATGAAACAGACGTAGAAGCGATGTTGATTGCTGGAAAAGCGGCAAATGAAGCAAACGTCCCTGTTGTTTTTGATCCCGTTGGGGCGGGAGCGACAGCGTATCGCACGGAAACAGCAAGACGTATATTGAATGAAGTAAACATTTCTATTTTGCGTGGAAATGCATCAGAAATCGCAAGCGTTGCTGGAGAACAAGTACGTACAAAAGGGGTAGATGCAGGAGACGTTCAAGGTGATCTCGTGCACGTCGCTAAAAAAGTAGCACGTATGTTTCACTGTGTAGTCGTTGTAACTGGGAAAAATGATATAGTGACAGATGGAGAACACGTAACGATCGTTTCAAACGGCGATGCGATGTTGACAAAAGTAACCGGGACAGGTTGCTTATTAAGTGCAGTATTAGGCGCATTTGCTAGTGTAGGAGAAAACATGGTAGAATCATCTGTCGCTGCGCTCGCTTATTACGGTGTAGCAGCTGAAAAAGCAGCCAAACAAGCGCAAGCACCTGGTTCTTTTCAGCTTGCATTTCTGAATGCTTTATACGAAACGAGCGCAGAAGAAGTAGATGAATACGCACACATTCGAGGGGAATAAAATGATGAAACAAAAACTATCTTTATACTTTGTGATGGGGAGCGTCGATTGTACGAAAGATCCACTCGCCGTGCTTGATGAAGCGATCGAAGGTGGCATTACGATGTTTCAGTTTCGGGAAAAAGGAAAAGGGGCACTGACAGGAGTTGAAAAATATCGTTTAGCTGAGAAATTGTTTGAGCGATGTCTTGCTCACAACATTCCTTTTATTGTAAATGATGATGTTGATTTAGCGCTTGCCTTACAGGCAGATGGGGTTCATGTCGGACAAGAAGACGAGGCAGCTGAACGTGTTCGTGATCGAATAGGGGATCGCTATTTAGGGGTATCTGTGCACAACTTGAATGAAGTGAAACAAGCGCTTTCTGCTCGTGCCGATTATGTTGGCTTAGGTCCGATTTTCCCAACTGTTTCAAAAAAAGATGCAAAACAAGCATGTGGATTGGCAATGATTAAGCACATTCGCGCACATGAAAAACACGTTCCGCTTGTGGCAATCGGTGGGATTACACAACAAACAGCAAAACAAGTCATTGAGGCGGGGGCAGACGGAATCGCTGTCATTTCGGCCATTTGCCGTGCCGAACAAATTCGGGAACAAACAAAGCGGCTATATGAGATCGTGATGTGTGCAAAACAAAAAGGCGGCAGTTAATGTCGTCTTTTATATTTTTAATGCAGGATTTTATTTATATCCGTCGAAAGAGAAAAACGAACATATGAAAGAGGGAGATGGGAAAAATGGAACATATCGTATTGTCATATGAAGAGCGAGTCGCAACAATCGAATTGAATCGTCCGAATGCGTTGAACGCTTTAAACGAACAAATGTTAGCGGAGTTGCTACAAGCGTTAAAAGAAGTGGAAAAAAGCGAGGCGGATATTGTCGTCATTCGTGGACGAGGAAAGGGATTTTGTGCAGGGGGAGACATTAAAACGATGTTGCAGTCAACGAATGAACATTCATTCATAGAAGTGATGGAAACGATTAAACAAATTGCTCTCACACTGTATCAATTGCCGAAACTAACGATCAGTTATGTGCATGGCGCTGCTGCAGGATTAGGATTTAGCTTAGCGCTCGCTTGCGACCATGTGATTGCAAATGAACAAGCACGTGTTGCAATGAATTTTATCGGTATTGGATTAATTCCAGATGGTGGAGGCCATTTCTTTTTAAAACGGAAAATTGGAGAAGTAAAATCAAAACAAGTGATATGGGAAGGAAAAGTAATGAGTGCACAAGAAGCATATGAAGTGGGACTCATTGATGAAATTGGTGATGAACAGACGATTCAGCAAAAAGTGAATGAATGGTTAGCGAAACCGATTGTTGCAATGATCGCAACGAAGCAGTTGTACGCTCATTTAAGCGAAGAACAATTGTTAAACACGTTGCAAATGGAAACAGCATATCAAGCAGAAATGCGTCAAACGGAAGATCATGCGGAGGGCATTCGCGCCTTTTTAGAAAAGCGTCGTCCGCATTTTCGTGGAAAATAAAAAATTTGCAAAACTTTCATCTTTGTGCTAGCCTTTTCGGCCTTGTGACGTGTATAAATGAAATATAGAAAAATATGACGAAAAGGGCGACCGGAGATGAAAGTAGTTGTTATTGATGATTATAGACCGACATTGGAAATGATTGAAGCGATGCTTGAGCATATTGAAAATATTTCAATTTATCCGTTTGAAGATGCAGATGAGGCATACGCATATATGTTATCGCAACAGGTAGATGTCATTTTAATGGATATTTGTATGCCGAAAACGGACGGGATTGAATGGTGTCGGCGCTTTAAAAAACATGAGCAATTACAACACGTTCCTGTATTAATGGTCACCGGTTATGACGAAGAACAAAAATTGGAGGAAGCGTTTGCAGCGGGGGCGTTTGACTACATTCGTAAGCCGTTTACCATGGTCGAACTAATTGCTCGTGTTCAATTGGCGTATCGCCAAAAAGAAACGATGGATCAACTGAAGCGAACGAACGAAGCATATATGGAAAGTTATCGACATATGTGGGCGATGCAAAAAAAGATGAACGAAGACTTACACTTAGCTCGGCTCGTTCAAGAAGGTTTGCTCCCTGAGCGAATGAATAATGAACATATTCATTTTGTTGGGACGTATATTCCGTCCTCACAACTGTCTGGCGATTTGTATTTTTGGCAGCAAGTTCGCCCCCATATGTATGCTTTTATCGTGATTGATGTTATGGGTCATGGCGTTGCATCCGCGCTCGTTGCTATGTCGATTCGTTCGCTATTACATGGATTAATGACGAAAGTGACTGAACCGCTTGCTGTTGTACATGAATTAAATCGACATGCCTTTCAATTGTTCGGAAAAGAAACGAAATATTATTTTACAGCTTTTTACGGAACGATTGATGTAAAAAACAAAGTGATGGAGTATGTGAATGCAGGACATCCTTCGGCGATATTGATGACCAATCAAAAAATCATGTTTCTAAAAGAAGGAGGCATTCCAATCGGTATTATACCAAACGCTCCATATAAAAAAGGGACGATTTCTTTTCAACATGATACGTATCTTATTCTTTACACAGATGGGCTAATCGAAGTGTTAGGTGAAGAATGCGCCAATCAACTTGCGCATACGATGCAAATGGCTCATTCGTTTGATCAAATGGTAGAGAAGATCAATGAACAAGCACAACATACGAAAGGAAATGACGATATTACGTTTGTTTCCATTCATGTAAAATAGCGGTCTGTTCACAGACCGCTATTTTACATCTACCATTTGATCCAATTGACAAATTGATAATATATGCTTAATCGGTGTTGAAACACCGATCATTTCAATGTGCATTCGATCTTTCAGCGGATACAGCCAGCTAATAAGCAACCGAACGCCAGAGCTATCAATAAACCGAACAGCAGATAAGTCAATTTGTAAATGAGATGTATCCCACGGCCGCGATTGAATCATTTCTTCCATGACGCGCGATGTTTCAAAGTTAATATCTTGCTGAAACGAGACAACGATTTTATCATCATATGTTACAATGTCAATCATATTTTCCCCCCTTTTTTTGTGCAATCGTTATGATTGCACGCTTCCCTTTCTCGTCAAATGAGAAATGTGTGGCGAGTTGTTGAATGAGGAAAAGTCCGCGTCCCCCTTGATGAGTCAAATCAGGAGGGGGAACGTTTAGTTGTTTCTCCCATTCAAACCCATCACCTTCGTCAATCACTTCAATGATGATCGCTTCATCTGACCAGCTGATATATACGTTTGCGTCTTTTTTCGTAGAGTGGCGAATGACATTTGAAACAAGCTCCCACAATATGAGTTGGACTGTATATTTTTGCATGTCGTCTAGTTGAATACGATCATCTAACTGCTCGAGCATCGCTGAGATCATCGTGCTATAATTTGTTTCATTTAGCTGAGCTTGAATCATTGCTTTTTAACTGAATCAAAAGTTGTTGAATATACGGATGTTTATAATCACCTTGATGCTCGAGACGGTACAATTGACTCCATAAAGAATTATATGTTGAGCGAAACGAAAGAGGAACGTTTTCTCCAAATGAACGTTGTAAATGCATAAGACGAAACTTTGCATAATTTCGTGATGGCACATCGTTTGGCAGAAGTCCCATATCGATTCGCACAAGTTGTTCATTTGCTTCATGAAGTAATGTTTCTGCCATTTCATCGATATGCACAAACGTTCGTTGCTCGTATTTTAGCCGTGGGTGTTTCATCGGCATCTTCCTCCATTTAACTATTACGAATTAAATTTTTCCGTCAACTCTTGATTTAAATCATTCAACTGTTCGGCCATTTCAGCAATTTGTGATGCGGCTGATGAAATTTCATCAAACATTTGATGAAACTGTGTAATAAGTGAAGTAAACTGATCAATTTTTTTACTTGTCGATTTCACATCGGTGACGGACTGATCGAAAATATGGACAATGCTTTCGTTCGCTTGACGGAATGCGCGCGTTTCCTCGACAATTTGTTGAAACGCATGTTCAAACTTTCGAATCGTTTGTTGTACGACATCAATATGATTTTGAATGTAATCAAGCGATTGCTCGGTTTGCGCTGCAAGCTTTCGCACTTCATTTGCGACGACCGCAAATCCTTTTCCGTGTTCACCAGCACGCGCTGCTTCAATATTTGCATTTAACGATAAAATGTTTGTTTGATTTGAAATGCTACGAATCGCATTGACGATTTCTCCGATTTTTCGCGAGCTATCTGTTAGCTCATTCGTCAACGACTTTGTTCCTTCAATTAATTTCGCGACACCATCTAATTTTGTTAACGTTTGCTTCACATCTTCTTTTCCTTTTTCCACCCGTTCAGTCATTTGTACGGACTGATGTTGGATGTTTGTGACCTCATCTAACATATCTTGCACGTTCTTTTGTACTTCAAAAATGGAAGCAGTCGTTTCTTCCGCGCTTGACGCAAGCGTTGTAGATGATTCTGTTAGCCGATGTTGTAGCTCTGCAATTTCGTTTAATTTCATCATCGAAGACGTATACGCCTCAATATACGTTTCAATAGCAATTTGCATATCTAATGAACAAAGTTTAGCGAAAGAATGATATACGTTCGTTGCTTCTGTCGGAGGCAATTCTTCCATCAATATGCGAAGCACTTCATTTTGAATGATCGTATAAGCGCCTAAATACCATTCTGGAAATAACCCAATACGGTTATGGACGTTGCCGATTACTTTTCGACGAACGACATACTGTTCGCCAACCTCTCCAGATACCATATCCATCAAATAAGCGCGCAACGTTTGTTTTAAGCGGTCGATCGTCGAATGATTGTCAATAATGCGTTTTAAATGAGGCATTTGTCCAACTTGATCGTAAAACGCATTGACAATTCGTTCGACATGTTTAGCGAAAAGTGGGCGAATCGAAGCAAGTTGTTGTACATCTTCTTCCGTTAATCCGACGAAAGAGACTTGCTGTTTTCGATCGCTTGAAAGAAGTTGGCGGTAATATGTCGTAACATGTGAAGGTGTAGAGAAGTGAAGAGTTGCATCTTCTTTTTCTTTTTGATGCTTTTTTCGGAATAGTTGAATGGCCCCAGATTCATTGAAAAGGGCGTGAAATGGACATTTTGACATCGTTTTCCCTCCATTTATTTATAAAAAAATCCCCTAAAATATTATATCATGTGCCACAAAAATAAGAAGGAAAATTTTTATGTTATTTCCGAGGGAAGCGCAAAAAATGACAAAGTTTTCCCTGCTTGTCGAATGAAAAAGAATGAAGTAGAATGTATATTTGTGAACAATATGAACTGCGGAGAGAGAAGCGATGAGCAAAAAAATTTTATATTTATTTTTTGTTTTAATCGGAGCTACAGTCGTTATTTTTGCCCATATGAAGCATAACATTTATACGTTCATGTAAAATGGGTATTTCTATCAGTACATGTATACCCCTTCGTACATACGCTAGAAGTGTAACAAACTTTAATGCGAAAGGGGTTATGAAATATGCATTGTCGTCCAAATATGATGCCGCCGATCGTTCATCCAACAAAATGTTGTACACAACATCAAATGCAAACAACGATTGTGCCGCACATTCATCCGTCGCATACGACATATGTGAATCACCATATGTTCCAGCATCAACATTATTTTCCGCACACTCAATCTGTTGTGAACGATGTATCACACCAACATGTTGTTTGTCCAGGTCCTGGTCCGTTCCCACGACCATTTTAACCGAAGGCAATTCGCCTTCGGTTTTTTGTCGAAAAAAAGACGAAGTTTGTGAAAATGAGAAATTGACAACGACTGCTTTTTTTGAAAGAATAGGTGTAGACATGGATAATTGAGGTGAGCAAACGTGCTTTCGGATCGCATCAACTTAACAGCAAAAGACATTCTTGAAAAAGAGTTTAAAATAAGCATGCGTGGATATAATCAAGATGAAGTGGATCGCTTTCTTGATTTAGTTATTAAAGACTATGAAACATTTCATCAAATGATTGAACAATTACAACAAGAAAATACACGCCTAAAAAGCCAATTGCAGGAGGCGCAAAAACGTCAGCCATCTCAATCAGGAACGACGAATTTTGATATTTTACAACGTCTTTCTAATTTAGAAAAACATGTTTTTGGTAACAAACTTTACGAATAAATGATCCAACCTTTTCTATTGATTTGGCTTATCGTTTCGGATATACTAACATATGCTTACATGAATCATGTTCGGGTAATCGCTGCGATGCGTATGCATCGTAGAGGAAAGTCCATGCTCGCACGGTGCTGAGATGCCCGTAGTGTTCGTGCCTAGCGAATGCATAAGCTAGGGCAGTCTGGCGATCAGCTGGGCTGACGGCAGGGAAAGAGCCTACGTCCCTAACGGATATGGCTCGATTACCTTTAAAGTGCCACAGTGACGTAGTCTTGCTGGAAACGGCAAGAGTGGAACGCGGTAAACCCCACGAGCGAGAAACCCAAATGATGGTAGGGGCACCTTCTCGAAGGAAATGAACGGAGAGAAGGACAGGCGTGAGCCTGTAGATAGATGATTACCGCCGAAGTACGAGGCGCAAGCCGTTTGCAGTACGACGGAACAGAACATGGCTTACAGAACATGGTTCATGGCATGACTCTCCTGCATAACGCTAGGGGAGTTTTTGTTTTTCGGGGAAATATGAGGGGAGAGTCTGATGTGAACAAAAAGTTGTCATCGTTGTTTGAAACAGATACATTTTTATCTATTGCCCATACGATTATTCAAGAAGCAGACGAAGGGATCATTGTGACGGATGGGCAAGGGCGTATTTTATTAGCAAATCCCGCGTTTGAAACAGTGACGGGTTATACACAAGAAGAAGTGTTAGGGAAAAAACCGAACATTCTCCGTTCCGGTTTACACGATCGGAAGTTTTATGAAAACATGTGGGAAACGTTACGCGATCATGGTGTTTGGAAAGGGGAAATTTGGAATAAACGAAAAAACGGCGAACTGTTTGTCGAATGGCTAACGATTAAAGCGGTCTATGACGCGACGGGAACTCCAACGCATTATGTGGCGATTTTTTCAGATGTGACGCAACATAAGCGAACGATGGAGCAATTAGCGCGGTTATCAAATTATGATTTATTAACAAACGTTCCAAATCGCCAATTATTTGCGAAACGTCTGCAACATTTACTTGATGTAGCTCGGCGTTACAATCAGCAATTAGCAATTTTGTTTCTCGATTTGGATCGATTTAAATATATTAATGATGAACTCGGTCATTATAGCGGAGACGTATTGTTAAAAAAAGTAGCAAATCGTTTAAAAAAGTTATTGCGCACGAAAGATACGCTTGCCCGCATTGGTGGGGACGAATTTGTCGTCATTTTGCCTAAACTAAAAGATGTGCAAGAAGCAATAACAATCGCAGAACAAATGATTGAAGCACTCCAAGCTCCATTTATGCTGAATGGAAAAGACGTATACATTTCAGCAAGCATTGGGATCAGCATGTACCCAAACGATGGGGATGATGGAGAGACGTTGTTACGCCGAGCGGATCGCGCGATGCAAAAAGCGAAAGAAAGCGGACGAAATCGCTTTGAGTTATATACGGCTAAGTTGGACTATCAAAGCGAAGTTGTGACGTTAGAAAATTATTTACGAAAAGCGATGGAACGAAATGAGTTATTCATTTGCTATCAGCCGATCGTGAATATGAAGACGAAAAAAATTGAATCACTCGAGGCGTTGATGCGTTGGAAGCAACCAAACATCGGATTCGTTTCGCCGGCGCAATTTATTCCACTTGCAGAAGAAACGGGGCTTATTGTTCCGATGACGAAGTGGCTGTTTGAACAAGCGTGCATACATATCAAGGCGATTCATCCATTCGCCCCACATATGAAAATAGGAATAAATATTTCTGCTGTACATTTTCAACAAGACGATTTCGTCGAGCAATTATCGACGATTGTGAAAGAAAACGATGTGCATCCACGCTTTTTTAAATTAGAACTGACGGAAAGTACGATTATGCCAAATGCTGAAGAGTCCGTTCAAAAACTTGTACGGCTTAAACAATGCGGCTTTAAACTAGCCATTGATGACTTTGGGACAGGTTTTTCTTCATTAAGTTATTTACATCGCTTTCCGATCGACATTTTAAAAATTGATCAATCGTTTATTCGTCGCCTATCTTTATATAGCGATGATGCGACGATCGTATCAACAATTATTATGATGGCACATCACTTGCATTTGTCTGTTGTCGCGGAAGGAGTTGAGACGGGGCAACAATATGAGTTTTTAAACGAACAGCAATGTGATATGGCACAAGGATATTACATCGCCAAGCCGATGCAAATAGATGAAGTGCAACTATTTATTCAGGAATGGGATGCTATACATGGATGAAAGGTGAAAACATATGGGACAAATGACATTCATTGCTACTGCGGCGATGGGACTTGAAGCGATCGTTGCAGACGAAGTGCGCGCGCTCGGCTATGACTGTGAAGTAGAAAATGGGAAAGTGACATTTGTTGCAGATGAGCGAGCGATTTGTCGCACGAACTTATGGCTTCGCACAGCCGATCGTGTAAAAATCAAAGTGGGCGAATTTTCGGCGACAACGTTTGATGAGTTGTTTGAACAAACAAAAGCGTTACCGTGGGCGCAATTTTTACCGATCGATGCCCAATTCCCTGTCGTCGGAAAATCGGTCAAATCAAAATTGTTTAGCGTATCTGATTGTCAAGCAATCGTAAAAAAAGCGATTGTTGAACATTTAAAACAACATTATCGTATTTCTTGGTTTGAGGAAACAGGTGCATTATTTCGTATTGAAGTAGCTTTACATAAAGACATCGCTACATTAACGATCGATACGAGTGGAGCGGGATTGCATAAAAGAGGGTATCGAGTCAAACAAGGGGAAGCGCCATTAAAGGAAACATTAGCGGCAGCGCTCGTTCAATTAACGAATTGGACGCCAGATCGTCCGTTTGTTGATCCGTTTTGTGGATCGGGAACGATCGCAATTGAAGCAGCGTTAATTGGACAAAATATCGCACCGGGATTTAATCGCGAGTTTGTATGTGAGCAATGGAATTGGATCCCATCTCGCTTATGGGACGAAGCGAGAGAAGAGGCGGAAGATGTAGCGCGTTATGACCAACCGTTGCATATTGTTGGATTTGATATTGATCATCGCATGGTCGATATGGCGAAAATAAATGCACAAGAGGCTGGATTAGCAGATTTAATTACATTTAAACAAATGCAAGTAAAAGATTTTCGGACGAAAGATGAATACGGCGTCATCGTCGGCAACCCGCCTTATAGTGAGCGATTAGGGGAAAAAGAAGAAGTGGAACAATTGTATCGAGAAATGGGAAAAACATTTGCAGCTCTCGATACGTGGTCGATTTATATGTTAACATCTCACCGCCAATTTGAGCAATTGTATGGTCGACGAGCAACAAAACGACGGAAATTGTTCAACGGTTTTATTGAAACACAATATTACCAATTTTGGGGACCTCGTCCGCCACGTTCGTATGAAAAGCTGTCTCGCTGACAGCTTTTTCTTTTCAACTTCATTGACTTCTTTCTTTTTTTGATCGATAATTAATGTTTGTGTACTTCGTTTAAATTGATGGAGGGGCTAAAAAATATGAGCAAATATCCGTTTACATTAAGCAAAAACGAAAACTTTTTTGATAAATTGAACGAATGGATTGGGGACGTTTTTTACGACATTTTACCTGAAGCTGGGTTTGAATTGCGCGATGAACAAATTTTTATGGCATTTCAACTTGAGCGAGCATTTAAAGAGAAAAAAGTGATGTTTGCTGAAGCCGGTGTAGGAACAGGAAAAACGATCGTATATTTACTTTATGCTATTTGCTATGCACGTTATATCGGAAAGCCTGCGATTATTGCTTGCGCAGATGAAACGTTAATTGAACAGCTTGTAAAAAAAGAAGGAGATATCGCGAAAATTTCGCGCGTCTTAAACATGGATATTGATGTTCGATTAGCCAAATCGCCCGATCAATATTTATGTTTAAACAAATTGGACGAAGTATTAATGATGGAAGAAGAGGAATTGTACGAGCAAATTTTTGATGAATTGCCTCCATTTGTTCATGATCATGCTCCACTTCAAACGTTTTATCATTACGGTGATCGGAAAGATTACGCTCATTTAAGTGATGAACAATGGTCAAAAATTGCTTGGGATCCGTTTCAAGACTGTTTAGCGTGCGAAAAACGCCATCGTTGTGGTCAAACGTTATCGCGCGATCATTATCGGAAAGCAGCGGATTTAATTATTTGTTCGCACGATTTTTACATGGAACATATTTGGACGTATGAAGCGCGGAAACGTGAGGGACAGCTCCCACTTTTGCCTGAAGCGAGCTGTGTCATTTTTGACGAAGGGCATTTATTAGAGTTTGCCGCCCAAAAAGCGTTAACGTATCGTATGAAAGAAACGACGTTAGAGACGTTGCTTTCTCGTTTATTAGAAAATGATATTCGTGAACAATTAGCTTATTTAATTGAAGATACATTAGAACTTAGTGTACGTTTTTTTGATGAATTAATGAATCACGCGAAAGCTGTGCCGGGATCGAATCGTCAAGAATTAACGTTTACTCCATCTCTTTTGCAACTTGCACAAACTTTACAAACAAAAGTTGAGCAAATTGGCGATGAACTCGTCTTTGAAAGTGAGACGTACACAATTGACCAGTATCAATTAAAAGTTGTGGATGAGTACCTAGATCAAATTCATCACTCCTTACACTTATTTATTCACAACCGAGATGCAATTACATGGCTTGAATCGTCGCTAGATGGCAATACGCTTGTCATTATGCCAAGAACGGTACAAGAGGTGTTGCGTGAAAAAGTATTTTCTAAACGTATGCCATTTATTTTTTCGTCTGCCACACTATCTAATGAAAAATCATTTGATTATATGGCAAAAAGTCTAGGAATCGACGAATATATATCGTTTCATGTCGATTCCCCATTTGACTACGATGAACAAATGAAAATTTACATGCCAATATTTGAAAAGAGCGAACGTATATTTGAAGAAAAATATGCGTATGCCTTAGAAAAAATACGCGAAACGAATGGGCGTGCTCTCGTATTGTTCCCAACGCGTGAACAATTGAATGAATTTAAAGCTCGCGCCCAACGTGAAGAACAGTTTACTTTCTTATTTGAAGGGGATCAAGAAATTAGCGAGCTTGTTTCTCGTTTTCAAAACGAAGAAGAAACGATTTTATGTGCCCAACATTTATGGGAAGGATTAGATATTCCAGGTCCTTCATTAAGCAACGTGATTATTTGGGCGCTTCCTTACCCTCCAAATGACCCTGTTTTTCAGGCGAAGCGAAAGGAAACGGACAATCCGTTTTGGGAAGTCGATGTTCCGTATATGATTTTACGACTGCGACAAGGGGTCGGGCGCCTTATTCGTCAACGAGATGATCGAGGAATCGTATGTATTTTTGTAACAGATGATGAACCGATGCAAGTGATCGAGGCGATCAAACGTGTATTACCGACAGATGTACAACAAAAATAAAGGAATCATGGTAAGTATTGTAGAATAACAAATACAGAATGGAGGGAAGAAGATGAAAACAAATATTCAAGAAGTAGAAAAGCAATTTCGACAATACGTCAAAAAAATGATGGCATATAAAGAAGCCATTTCCCTTATGTATTGGGATTTGCGTACAGGGGCACCGAGAAAAGGGGTTGACCAACGTTCTGAAGTGATCGGCATGTTGTCACAAGAAGTGTTTCGCATGTCGACTTCAGAGCAAATGGCCGCATATATTGCGGAACTTTCCGCTAAGTCGGTACAAGAACAATTATCGCCTGTTACCCGTTATACGTTAGCAGAATGTCAAAAAGAGTATGAACGCAATAAAAAAATTCCTGCGGATGAATATAAACAATTTGTCATTTTGCAATCCAAAGCGGAAAGTGTATGGGAAGAAGCGAAAGCAAAATCTGATTTTTCCCTTTTTGAACCGTATTTAAAACAGCTTGTTGACTTTACAAAACGTTTCGTTACATATTGGGGAACAAACGGACACCCATATAATACGCTATTAGATTTATATGAACCGGGTGTAACAGTCGATTTATTAGATGATGTGTTTTCAAAATTACGTGATCATATTGTTCCGCTTGTTCAACAAATTCGCGAGTCCCGTCACAAACCGGACACGAGCTTTTTATTTCAACCATTTCCGAAAGAAAAGCAACGAGCATTTAGTTTAGCGCTTTTAAAAGAGCTAGGTTACGACTTTGATGCAGGGCGGCTAGATGAAACTGTGCATCCTTTTGCCATCACATTAAATGATGGGGACGTCCGAATTACAACGAAATATGACGAAAATGATTTCCGAACAGCTGTATTCGGTACAATTCACGAATGCGGTCATGCCCTTTATGAACAACATATTTCTAAAGAACTCGCAGGGACGCCATTGTACGACGGAACGTCAATGGGGATTCATGAATCACAATCGCTATTTTATGAAAACTTTATTGCTCGTCATTATTCATTTTGGAAACGATATTATAGCTTATTACAACAATATGCTCCGCACTTCTCACATGTTTCGTTAGACGATTTTTATCGTGCGATTAACGAGTCGAAACCGTCTCTTATTCGCATTGAAGCTGATGAGCTGACGTATCCATTACACATTATCGTTCGATATGAAATGGAAAAAGCGTTGTTTGATGACGCCATTGAAGTGAAAGATTTACCATATATTTGGAACGAAAAATATGAAGCGTATTTAGGTATTCGTCCAGAGCGTGATGCGGAAGGAGTTCTTCAAGATGTGCATTGGGCTGGAGGAAGTTTCGGCTATTTTCCATCATATGCGCTTGGATATATGTACGCGGCACAGTTTAAACACACAATGGAGAAAGAGCTACGATTTGATCAGTTGCTTGAAAATGGGGAACTTGTTCGTATTCGAGAATGGCTTACAAAGCATGTTCACCAATTCGGAAAAACGAAAAAACCGCTCGATATTTTACATGAAGTAACCGGGGAAGGTCTAAATCCGACCTACTTAATCCATTACTTAGAAGAAAAATATAAACATATTTATCGATTATAAAAAACCGGGCGAGTGCCCGGTTTTTTTACCAAAGTTTAAATCCTTTTGATCCAGGAGGTGCATTTTGGATCATATCGATAAATGGAACTGTATATGCGATTAAAATAAGTACAACCGCAATACCGATCCACAATGTCCAGTTTTCGAACACAAGCGGTGTGCGTTCAGCTTGCTCAGCAACTTCTGCAACAGGGAACTCTGTTTCACCTTTCGGAGCGAAAAATGCTAAGTTTGTCACGATAATGAGCACAAGAATAATGCCGATGAATAAAATCGTTCCACCAACCGCTTGAGCGATTTGATAAGGAATCCACTCTAGTGCTTGTGGTGCATCACCGTATGTTGAAAATGCTGAACGGCGTGGGGCACCAAGTAACCCTGCGAAATGCATCGCACTAGACATGAAAATCATACCGATGGACCAAACGATCGTTTGAATAATCGCTAGACGATTCATTGCTTTTGTCATGACGCGCCCTGTTAAGTGCGGGATAAGCCAATAAGCTGCCCCAAAGAATGTCAATACGACTGTTGTTGCTAATGTTAAGTGGAAGTGACCAGTTACCCAAATCGTATTATGAACGACTTGGTTTAATTGGTGTGATGCATTGACAAGACCACCAGCACCAGCAGGGATAAAGAATAACATACCGACAAATGGTGCAAAGAAACGCGCATCACCCCAAGGAAGTTTTCGTAACCATCCGAATAATCCTGTTGTTCCTTTTGAGCGACCGTACATTTCAAATGTTGCGAACATTGAGAACGCAGTCATTAATGATGGAATAACGACCATAAACGTTAAGACAACTTGTAAGTATTTCCAAACTGGATCAATTCCTGGTTCCACAAGTTGATGGTGGAAACCGACAGGAATCGAGAGAATTAAAAATAAGATGAATGACATACGAGCAAGAGAGTCAGAAAACATTTTTCCACCAATAATTTTTGGAATAATCGCATACCAAATCATATATGCCGGTAATAGCCAGAAATATACGAGTGGATGACCGAAATACCAGAACAATGTTCGGCTTACGAGTACGTTAATCCGATCGACATAACCTAATGACCAAGGAATAAATTGGAATAATACAGTCGCCGCTACACCGAGCGAACAAATGAGCCATAATATCATGTTGACAACAGACATAAATGTAAGCAATGGGCTCACTTGACCAGGATGAGCTTTTTTCCATTTTGCATAATGAGCGAACATCGCAAACCCACTAATCCAGCTACCGACAACAACAAGGGTTAAACCGATATAAAAGCCTGCATGTGCTTGTAGTGGAGCATAAAATGTATATAAAACAGAAGCTTCACCGATTAAAATGTAAAAGGCAGTAATCGCTGTACCGATTGTCATGAGCCAAAAACCGACCCAACCCCAAAACCGCACGCGGTCAGAAAGTGTCCCGGCAGTACGACTTACAGCAGCGAATTGAAAACCAATAATAAAGAATGTAGTTAAAACGAGTCCGAGCAATACGCCATGCGTTGTTAAAATCGTATAATAGCTAATACCTGCCGGCAATTCAAATTTTCCGGAGCGCACAAGCACTTGCAATAGACCAGCAAGCCCTCCTAACGCAAGGGCAACGAAAGCGACATAAATATGAGCCATGGCTAATTTGCCATCACGTGCATCGACTTTCCATGTTCCGTTCATCATTGTTCAACCACCTTCACTTTGGAAGTCATTAAGTGGTGACCGGCACCGCAATATTCGTTACATAAAATGACATACTCGCCAACTTTATCAAATGTTTGTGTATAGCTACTGACATAACCAGGCTCAACCATCATGTTTACATTTGTTCCAACTATTTGAAATCCGTGGATGACATCTTTCGTTGCGACATTAATCGTTACTTTTGCTCCTTTTGGGATTTCGACTTGGTTTGGTGTATACGCAAATGCAGAAGCAACGATGTTCAGTTGATATTCATTATCTCCTGTTTTAACAAGGCCTGGTTTATCAAATGGCGGTGTTTGATCGACTTTTTCCGGATCGATCGTTGTTAAACAGCTTGGTGGTTGCGTTCCTTGCGCAAATGCACCGACTCCTAAGACAGCTAAAAATACGAATAACGAACCGATGCCGAAAAACAGCCAAATTTTTTCATACTTATGCATGTGCATAACGTCTCGTCTCCTTTCTCTCTATAAGCGATTTAAAAACAAGAAATATACGCTTACCCACGTGAAAATGAGGAAAAATCCCAAAAACAAAACAGAAGCAAGAGTTCCTTTTAATGCAGGTTCTTTCTCTACTTTTGTTTTTGGCGTGTTTGTGTTTAATTGAGTTTTCATCTTCATCCCCCTTTCCTAAATAAACCTTAAATAGAAATGTATACACTTACATCATACAAAACAATTTGTGAAATGAAATGCTTTTTTCAGATGTTTCACAAATTGTTCATTCGTTACTTTACCATCATCATAACCGTAAAAATAAGGGGTAGCTGTGACTTTTGTCACACACATTTTGCGAGGTTGTGAAAAAAGTGTGAAATATTTAGAAAAAGATGGCTATGGCATAAAAAAAGAAGCTTACAAGCGCAAGCTTCTCATTTATTCATTATCAATTGTTAAAATAAGTTGTAATTCCCCGTTGCTTTCGAAGTGGATCGGTACGCGAAAAGCTTTGTCAAAACCGTAAATTTTTGTTTGACCAACAAGAACAGTTGGAGGAGTAATATCAATTGTAATTCCTTTTTGTGATACAACTGTGGCCAAGTTTCCTGCAATCATATTGCCGAGCTCACCCGTAAATGATTCAAGCATTTCGCCTTCTAACGGCATACCAAACATCGTTTCTCCGATGGTTCCAAACATCGTTTCATGTCCTTCAATGATTAGACGCCCGCGTAAGTCTCCGGTCATCCCAATCAATACGCTAATAGACGTTTGTGTGAAAGGTTGGACAAACAATGAAGGCTTATCGATTGTCATTGATAGTGGGATAACAGATCGAATCGATTCGATCGTTCCATTTAAAATCGTTGTAATTTTCTCGCCTAATGCCATAAAAAGACCCCCTTTTTTCTTCATCATAACAAATTTTTCACTTTGATGACATCATTTTTCGATAAACATAGATACGAATATATAAAAAACATAGTGACGAAACAACAAATTGCGTTATAATGAAAGTGCACAACAACATCCCTCTTTTCAAAACGTCGAAAGCTTTCCTCCCGTTGCTGAGAGGAAAGCTCTTTTGTTTGTTATGAATAAAATTTCTTTATTAGGAAAATATTATCTTTATCGAAAGGAGGGGCATAGATGCCAAGTATCATTGCAGTTGAATTAGCTGAACTTCCTTACCGCGTTTCACAAAACGAGGTGATGGTTGCAATAAAACGCATGTTTCAACACCGTTCTGAACATATTGATCGGTTATTATCCATTTTTCAACGTGATCATATTCAATCAAGATCGCTTGTACAACCATTAGATTGGTATATGCAGACTCATTCGTTTGCTGAGAAAAATGAGCTGTATATTGAGCATGCTGTTCGATATGGAAGGGAGGCGATTGTGCGCTGTTTACATCGTGCAAATATTGTTTTTGAAGACGTTGAAGCAATCTTTTTCATTTCAACGACGGGAATTGCTACACCGAGCATTGAGGCAAGAATCATAAATGAACTTCCTTTTTCTGTACACACGAAACGCATCCCCATATGGGGGCTCGGATGTGCGGGTGGAGCAGCTGGCATTGCGCGAGCGGTAGATTACTGTCGAGCATATCCGAAAGCGAAAGTGCTTGTTCTTGCTGTGGAACTTTGCAGTCTAACGTTTCAAATGGATGATGTATCAAAAAGTAATCTTATTGGCACATCATTATTTGCTGATGGAGTAGGTTGCGCGTGTGTGGTGGGGGATGATGTGCAGCAGCAAAGTGTCGCTCCACAGGTAATTGATATGCAATCAGTATTTATGCGTAACACGGAAGATGTTATGGGGTGGGATATAAAAGATCAAGGTTTTTATGTTGTGTTCTCTCGACATATTCCGACGATGATTCGTCAATCAATTGGCGAGATCGTAAAATTATTTTTAGGAAGAAGCGGAATAAAACTTTCCGAAATTGAACATTTTGTTTTGCACCCAGGCGGTAAAAAAGTGCTTGATGCGTATCGAGATGGTTTACATATCGATGGAGACAAGCTTGCTCATGCGATCGCGGTTTTACAACAGTACGGAAACATGTCATCTGTTACTGTGCTCGCTGTTTTACAACGCTTTTTGCAACAGTCGCTCACTCCACGGGGATACGGTTTAATGATGGCGATGGGACCTGGATTTAGTTGTGAACTTTTGTTGTTAAAATGGGGAGAAGAAGCATGAAATGGAGAATGCTTTTCTTTTTAATTGTTCAACGATTTATTGAGTTATATTGGGCAAAAAGAAATGAAAGATGGATGAAAGAGAGGGGAGCAAAAGAATTCGGACAAAATCACTATAAGTATATCGTGTGTATGCATAGTTTATTTTTTGTTTCGCTCTTGCTGGAGGGAATTCGTAAACGTCCGTCACCATTGTGGTCTGTTTTGTTTAACATATTTGTCGTATTACAGTTATTCCGTCTTTGGGTTATCACTTCACTTGGAAGGTATTGGAATACAAAAATTATTGTATTGCCAAAAGCAGAACGAGTACAGAAAGGTCCATATCGATGGTTTCGTCACCCGAATTACCTTGTGGTTGTGCTAGAATTCATCATTATTCCACTTATGTTTCAAGCGTATTGGACAGCTGTCATATTCACAATATGTAACGCGTACCTTTTATCTGTTCGTATTCGTGCGGAGGAACAGGCGTTACGTTTATTAAAATCCCCCTAATAAGCAGGGGATTTTTTATGTATTTTTTTTGTGAACTACAGTAAAATGAAGGTAGATTTTTTAAAAGGGGTATGGGTAATTATGGAGATGATAGAAACAAAATCATTGCAACAATGGATATATCGCCTGATTGCACTTCATGACGAATTTATGAAGTTGGGTGACATTGCGCAGGCAAATAAAACGAAACAATTAATTAAAAAAGTGTATCATCAGGAATTTACAATCGCTTTTTGTGGTCATTTTTCTGCCGGAAAGTCTAGCTTAATTAATGAATTGATCGGTGATTCACTGTTGCCGTCTAGTCCTATTCCAACAAGTGCAAATCTTGTGAAAGTAAAAGCGGGGAAACCGTATGCGCGCGTATATTATAAGTCTGGTCAAGCGATTGAATACGCAGCTCCTTACGATTACGAAGAGGTAAAAACGTTTTGTCGAGACGGCGATACAATTGACATGATCGAAATTAGCGATGAAACAGACGCTATTCCAAGTGGCATTGTACTGATGGATACGCCGGGAATTGATTCGACAGATGATGCTCATCGCTTGGCAACAGAGTCCGCTCTTCATTTAGCCGATGTTATATTTTATGTAATGGATTATAACCATGTTCAAGCAGAATTGAACTTCGAGTTTACAAAACGGTTGTCACAGTACGGGAAAACGTTATACTTAGTTATAAATCAAATTGATAAACATCGTGAACAAGAGCTTTCGTTTTCACAGTTTACTCGTTCTGTTGAAGAGGCATTTCAGCAGTGGGGAGTTACATTTGAACGCATGTTTTATACTTCCCTCAAACAAAAAGAGCATGTACATAATGAGTTCGATGAATTAAAACAGTTGTTGCAGTTGCTTTTTCGTGAGAAGGAGGAGCGGCTTCAGCAAAGTATACGTATTGCTGTCGAGCAAATGATTGATGATCATATGCAGATGCTCATCGCTCAGCAAGAGGAAGAAGAGCAACATATTCGTCAATCGCTTTCGTTTGAGGATGAAACAATGCTTCTTGAAAAAATGGAAGAAACGGAGCGAGCGATTGATCATATAAAGAAAACGTGGTTGAGTGCAAAGCAGCATGTTGAACAGCAGTTAGAAACGACGTTACATAACGCTTATGTGATGCCTTATGAAACGCGAGAGCATGCTCGTGCCTATTTAGAAGCATGTCAACCTGATTTTAAAGTTGGTTTTTTATTTACAAAACAAAAAACAGAAGAAGAACGTCGGAAACGACTGCGTGCTTTTTATGAAGATTTGCGCAAAAAAATCGAAAGTCAGCTAGAATGGCATGTTCGTGACTTACTGAAACGTTTTTATCAACAACATGACGTTCATGACCAAGAGTTATTACATCGTATTCAACAATTAACCGTTCCGTTTTCAGAACAATGGATTGTTGAACGAAAGCCAAATCAGCCGCTTGTTACAGGCGATTATGTATTAACGTATACAAACGATATAGCGAATGAAATAAAACGGTTGTATCGCGATGCGGCTCTTCAACTCGCAGAGCAAATAATTGAAAAAGGGAAGGCGCAACAACGGTTAAATATATATGAGCAACAGCTAGATGAGCTGATAAAGGAACGGGCGCGTTGGGAGCAATTGAAACAACTTGTCCATCAGCGGAAACATACGCGTCACCAATTGCAAAAAGTCGTTGAACATGCAACGCCGTTAAGCGATGATGCGATTTATCCATTTATTCACGAGACGTTTACGATGCGAATAAGCAATCAAAAGAAAGAAGAAGTTCCACAGGAAAATGAAGCGATGCAAGAAGAACGTCCAATTCAAAAGGTGCAAATGGCAAGTGAGACGGTTGAGCAAACGATCGAAAAGCTACGCGTCATTAGCCAAATGATTGCCCCGATTGAAGGGATGAAACAACTAGCGAAAGAAATGGGCGAAAAAATTCAACAACTTCAACAACGGACGTTTACAATTGCTCTATTCGGGGCGTTTAGTGCAGGAAAATCTTCATTTGCAAACGCGTTAATAGGTGAACACGTCTTACCTGTTTCGCCTCATCCAACGACGGCGACAATAAATAAAATTGTTCCCCCGACAGACGAGCATCCACATGGAACCGTTGTTGTACAAGTAAAAACGGAGCAACAGCTTTTAAACGATTTGCAACACTCCTTGCGCTTTTTCGGTGTGCAAGTTCATTCGTTACAAGAGGCGATCGAAGAAAGCAAAAAAGCTATTCGTAATGAAGCTATTGATGCAAAAGAACGGGTACATTGGGCATTTTTGAAAGCTGTCGTGCGCGGTTATGAACAAATGAAAGAAAATCTAGGGCGATTGCTTGTCATCTCATTTCAGCAATTTCACGAATATGTAGCGAATGAAACGAAATCGTGTTTTGTTGAATGGATTGAATTGTATTATGATTGTCCGCTTACTCGTGAAAACATTATTCTTGTCGATACACCAGGAGCTGATTCTGTAAATGCCCGTCATACAGGAGTAGCATTTAATTACATTAAAAATGCTGATGCGATTTTCTTTGTCACATATTATAACCATGCGTTTTCAAAAGCGGATCGTGAATTTTTAATTCAGCTTGGTCGCGTCAAAGATACGTTTAGTTTAGATAAAATGTTTTTCATCATTAATGCAGCTGATCTAGCTCATACAGAAGAGGAATTGCAGGCGGTCGTTCGTTATGTGAAAGAGCAGCTTTTACAATTTGGTATTCGCCATCCGCGTCTTTTTCCATTATCGAGTAAATGGGCGCTTGCAGAAAAAAACGGGAAAACATTCGATCATCATGTGTTATCGAATTCAGGAATGAGCACGTTCGAGCAAACATTTTATCCGTTTATCCATCATGAGATCGGCTCATTAGCCATTGCTTCTGCGCGTTTGCAAATGAAGCAAGCGCGCAAACGGTTAGCAGAATATATTGCAGAAGCGAAGCAAAGCGATGAGATAAAACGTAAAAAGTTGCACATCTTGCAACAAGAGCGACAACAGCTTGAACGAATGATTGAACAATATGAAACAGACCATGATGTTCTTGCCATCGAACAAGAACTGAACGAGTTAGTTTATTATATTCAACAGCGTATTTCTTTCCGTCTGTCAGATTGGTTTAAAGAGTCGTTTAATCCGTCTGTTTTGCATGACCGACAAACAAATATAAAAAAAGCGTTACAATTATGTTTAGATGAGTTTTTATACTCCATTGGATTTGATTTGGCGCAAGAAATGCGTGCAACTAGCTTACGAATCGAAGCGTTTATAAATAAACGTTACGATCTTCATTTTATGGCGCTAGAAAACCAATGGAAGCAAGTGCATGATCTCATTGTAACAAAAGTCGATCTTTCAAGTTTTCCAACGTTACAATTCCCGATCGCTTTTGAGCAAATCGATCGCAATATATTTAAAAAGGCGCTTTCGTTGTACAAAAACGCGAAATCATTTTTTGAAAAAGATGAAAAGCGCTTTATGAAAGAAGAACTAGAAAAACAATTACATGAGCCGATTGCAGCGTATGTAGCTGAACAAAAACAACGGTTGCTTACGCATTATACAAAACAGTGGAATACGATTATTGAGCAACTTCATTGTCATATGCGTGAACAACTAAATGAGCATTTTACAGGTTTATTTGCCGCATTAACGGCTAAAGCACCAATAGACGAATTACAACATATTTACGATATGATCGGAGGAATGGATAATGAATGAAGTTCACCAAGCGATTACAGCACATTCACAAAGGCAACATGCACTCGTTCGGACGTTTATCGAGCTAGATGCGAAACGAGAAGCGTATATTGAGGAAGCCGTCTCTTTATGTCAACGCGGTGAACCGTTTTCTGTACAAAACATTAACGAAGTAACAAAACAAATAAATGAACTAGCTAAAAATGGAATTGTACCACAGCGAAAATATGTGACGGTTGACATGGTAAAGGAATACGTCCAAAAATTAAATAACAAATCGTCGTAGTGTAAAACGTCCCGTTCGCGCATACTATTTATGCATCATGTATAAAAAGGAGGGTGAAGCGATGGGACGAACAAAATTAGGAAACGCCAATGCGCAACGAAACAATAACGCAAAACAAAAAACGACTTCAATAATGAGTTTGCTTCATATGCTGAAGTTGAAGTAAAAAAATGAGCAACGAGCATAAAAATATTCGATAAGGCGCGCATATGCGCCTTTTTTTGAGATGACAAATCGAAGGGCGGTATGTCGATGAAAAAGTGGCTCGCTATTATTATTTTATTTAGTTTTTTTGCATACATGCTTTGGGAACATATAACGGAAAGACAAACGATCGCAACCGGTATTCATATTGGAATGAAGGCACCGGACTTTTCTTTACAAACGATTGATGGAAAAGTCATTCAACTTTCACAATTACGTGGAAAAGTAGTGATTGTGAATTTTTGGGCAACGTGGTGTCCACCTTGTCGCGCGGAAATGCCGGATATGCAAACGTTTTATGAACGTTATGAAAAACAAATAGAAATTGTAGCCGTCAATGTAATGGTGAGAGATTCGAAAGAGAAAGTGAATCAGTTTGTAAAAGATTATCGTTTAACGTTTCCGGTTGTGCTAGATGTTGACGGACATGTCATGAAGCAATATGATATTCAGCCGATTCCAACGTCGTTTATTATCGACCAACAAGGCATTATTCGTGAAAAGCAAATCGGGCCAATGTCGTATGAACAAATGGTGCAATATGTAGAGAAATGGGGGAAATAGCCGAGTGATCGGCTATTTTTTGTATATTTGTCATTATGTTTGGAAAAGATAGAAAAAAACAAAAAGTAGGTGAATAAGTGATGAGAAAAATAAGAAAACGGACATTTGCAGAACTCGTGATGGAAAATAAACGACAACTATTAAACGATGCAAGGGCATTAGAAAAATTGGAAGAGAAAATGGAAACACGTTGGCTTCATAAAGCAGAGTAATATAGCCATACTATAAGGGAGAGGGGGATGAAAAATGGGTAATCCAAAAAGCAATCAACAACCATTTGTGCCACAACATATCGGGACGAAGCCAAGAGTGGCAGGTGGCAATAAAGGAAAGCAAATGCAAGATCAATCTGGTCAACATCCACAAGTCATTCAAACGAAGGGTGAGTAAGGGCGAACATTCGCCCTTATATAGTTTACATAACAAAATTATAATAAACAATAAAGTTTGTATAACATGAAGAAAAACGTGCACGATAAAAAGTGTACATTTTACTTTGACAAGGAGGATGATAAAATGAAACCAAATTATGATGATCGTCGTGACAATGTAGAAAAGTTACAAGACATGGTACAAAATACGCTTGAGAATATCGAAAAAGCGGAAGAGACGATGGCGTTCGCTAGTCCAGAGGAGCGTGAAAAAATTAAGGAAAAAAACCATCGCCGTGAAGAAGCAATTGAGGCGATGCGAGCAGAAATCAAAGATGAAGCAAGAGCTCGTGAAAGAGGATATGAATGATAAAAGCCGCATACGTGCGGCTTTTTGTATGCTCTGTTTACATGTTCTTATGTATGGTACAATAAGAAAATAAAGTATTGTTATGTCGGAGAGTGAGAACGAATGATGATTTCACAAAAAGAAATTGAAGTGCGCTACGCAGAAACAGATCAAATGGGGGTTGTTTATCACGCCAATTACCTAGTTTGGTTAGAAATCGGACGAGCTCATTTTATTCAACAACTTGGTTTTCAATATGCTGATATGGAGAAAAGGGGAATTGTGTCTCCCGTTATTGATTTGCAAATTTCTTATAAAAAGCCTTTACGCTATGGAGAGACAGCTACTATTAAAACGTGGGTAGAGTCATATGACGGCATTCGGGTTGTCTACGGGTATGAAGTGTTAACGCCAACAAATGAAATCGCAGCGACAGCAACTTCAAAACATGTTTGCGTGGCGAAAGAAACGTTTCAACCTGTTTTAATTAGAAAATACTTTCCTGATTGGCATGAAGCGTATGAACGGGCAAAAAAAAGATAAAAGCGGGCCAACCGCTTTTATCTATATGTAAATATTGGCTCGTTTCGTTTTTCGTCAAATTCAATATGCAAATCATGGTCATCAAAATACCACGTATCGTTTTGTTCAATAAAAAAGATAATTCCTTCTTTTTCCAATATCACTGAAGCGTCGATCGGACTTTCTTTATTCACTCCTAAAGAAAAACCTTTTTGTACGGTGCTACATCCACCGTATCGAGCAAAAAAACGAACGTAGTCTCCTCGCTGTAACTGTAATTCCTCTTTGTACCATGAAAATGCTTCGTCACACATGTATATGTTCATTGTATTCACCGTCCTTCACACATGATTATAAAATAAAGAGAAATATTTTTCTATTTTGCGCACTCATTGTGAGAAAAAATGAAAAAGGAACTATACAAATGGTGGCAAACCATGTATTATTAATCCGTAATGAACGTAAAAGCGAAAGGAGTGACGTTTCCGTTATGAGCAGGGCGAGTACAAATGAACCAGAACCAGCAATAATAGGGGAAGTCGTTTCGTTTTTTTTCGCTGGGACGTACTGCTCACGAACGAAACAGACGCTCCAACGACAAAAAAGCGGTGCTTCCCTTTTGTAGAGAAGATAGGGGGGTTACGCCATGATGAACATTTATTTATCTAATGAGCAAGGAAAATTAGAAGAAATTCACGAGTTGAAAAATGGCTGTTGGGTTAATCTCGTCTCCCCAACAGAAAGTGAAATTCGCTACATTGCAGAACATTTGAACATTCCGATTGATTCTATTAAAGATGCACTCGACGACGAAGAGCGTTCGCGTATTGAAAAAGAAGATAATCATGTGTTAATTATTGTTGATATCCCGATTATTACGTACGATGAAGGGAACATTCCGACATATGAAACCATTCCAATTGGAATGATTATTACAAATACATGTTTTATTACTGTATGTCTCCAAGAAAATCCGATTTTTGAAGAGTTTACGAAAAGTAAGGTAAAAAACTTTTATACGTATATGAAAACGCGTTTTGCCTTACAAATGTTATATATGATTTCGACGTATTATTTAAGATATTTAAAACAAATTAATCGCAAAACGAGTGAAATTGAAAAACAGCTACATCAATCGATGCAAAATAAAGAGTTGTTTTCTTTACTTAGTTTAGAAAAAAGCCTCGTTTATTTTACAACATCATTAAAAGCGAACAATATTGTGATGGAACGGCTGCTTCGCTTGAATTATTTACGGATGTATGAAGACGATCAAGAATTGTTAGAAGATGTCATTATTGAAAATAAACAAGCGATTGAAATGACAGAAGTGTATAGTAGCATTTTAAGTGGAATGATGGATGCATTCGCTTCTGTCATTTCGAACAATTTAAACATTGTGATGAAATTTTTAGCTGCCATTACGATTGTTATTTCTTTTCCAACGATGGTGACAAGTTTTTATGGAATGAACGTTCCGATTCCGTATCAAGACAAGCCATATGCATATTTAATTGCGTTAGGGATTTCTTTCACTCTTTCAAGTATTACAGCGTTCGTTTTTTGGAAGAAACGTTATTTTTAAAAGGACGGTACATTGCCGTTCTTTTTTTTGTACAAAACAAACACGAACATTTCTTGTTTTTTTTAAAAAAAAGATCGTTTTTTATTGACTGTTTATGTCCTATTTAGTATATTAACATTCGGAAAATGAAAGGTGAGGGATGAATAATGAACAATCGTTACGATGTGATCGTTGTTGGAGCTGGTCCGACAGGGATTTTTACTTGTTATGAATTAACGTTAAAATTACCGGGTGCACGCGTGCTGCTCATTGATAAAGGACACGATATTTATAAGCGAAACTGTCCCATCTTGCAAAAGAAAATCGAGAAATGCCCACCGCCAGTTGGAAAAAAAGATTACGCTGGCTGTGTACCTGCCTGTTCAATTACAAATGGATTTGGAGGAGCAGGAGCTTATTCAGATGGGAAGTTTAACATTACGAGCGAATTTGGTGGATGGATGACGGATTACTTACCTGCCTCGACAGTGTTACAACTTATCCGTTATGTTGACGAAATTAATTTAAAGCATGGTGCTACTCCGTCTCTGACTAATCCGCTGACGGATGAAGTGAAGGAAATAGAAAGACGGGCTTATGCAGCTGGGTTAAAATTACTGCGCGCACAAGTTCGCCATCTTGGTACAGAACAAAACTTGCAAATTTTAAAGAGTATATATGAATATTTACGAACGCATATTGATATGATGTTTAAAACCGAAGTGAGCGATATTTTAACGGAAACAGTCGACGGTACGAATCATGTCAAAGGAGTTCAACTGAAAAATGGAGAGATGTTATATGCCAGTCGTGTCGTCATTGCTCCTGGACGTGATGGGTCAGCTTGGTTATCGAACATATTGAAACGTCGCGGGTTGAAAATGATCAATAATCAAGTGGATATTGGTGTTCGTGTCGAAACGTCTAACGTAGTAATGGAAGAAATTAATACACATTTGTATGAAGGGAAGTTTATTTTTAACACATCTGTTGGAACACAAGTTCGAACGTTTTGTAGTAATCCGTCTGGGCATGTTGTTGTCGAAAATCATTCTGGTATTATGCTCGCGAACGGTCATGCATATAAAGATCCTAAGCTAGGAAGTAATAATACAAACTTTGCTCTTCTTGTATCCCATAAATTTTCTGAGCCATTTGATCAGCCGAACGAATATGCACAGCAAATTTCTCGTTTAGCGAATGCGTTATCTAACGGTGGAATTATTGTGCAAAAATATGGGGATATTTTAAAGGGAAGACGTTCAACCGAAAAACGAATGAAAGAAGGATTTATTGAACCAACATTAAAAGAAGCTGTTCCTGGGGATTTAGGTCTCGTTCTTCCATACAACACGATGAAAAGTTTAATCGAAATGACAGAAGCATTGAACAAAGTTACTCCAGGCATCGCTTCAGAACATACGCTCTTTTATGGGGTAGAAGCAAAGTTTTATTCTGCGCGTCCAAAATTAACTGAACGTTTTGAAACAGAAATTTCAGGGTTATATGTTGGAGGAGATGGTGCAGGAATTACGCGTGGACTGGCACAGGCTGGGGCATGTGGGGTATGGATTGCTCGACATATTGTAGAAACGTATAGCTAGCGAGACGTTCTCGCTAGTTTTTTCTTTTGTTAACTTATATAAAAATAATGTTGACATATATCACTTGATCGAATACGATTATTGGTAATTAGAAGTAAAAGGGGGAGAACGATGGATTGGTTATTGCTCGCGGATCGCGTATTAGCAGGGGAGGAAATAACAGATGATGAAGCGCTCTCGATATTAAATTGTCCAGATGATGAACTATTATTATTACTACAAGGTGCTTATCGCATTCGTCAAACGTATTACGGAAATAAAGTGAAATTAAATATGATTATGAACGCAAAGTCGGGATTGTGTCCCGAAAATTGTGGATATTGTTCGCAATCTTCCATATCTACTGCCTCGATTTCGACATATAAGATGGTAAATAAAGATACGATTTTACAAGGGGCAAAACGAGCGTATGAAGCGAAAATAGGAACATATTGTATCGTCGCAAGCGGAAGAGGTCCGAGTGATAAAGAAATCGATATTGTTGTATCTGCGGTGAAAGAAATTAAAGAAATGTACGGTTTAAAAGTATGTGCTTGTTTAGGGATATTAAAACCAGAGCAAGCGTTGCGGTTGAAAGAAGCAGGTGTGGATCGATACAACCATAACATTAATACATCGAAAGAGCATCACCCGCACATTACGACTTCCCATACATACGATGATCGGGTACGTACGGTAGAAACAGTCAAAGAAGCAGGAATGTCCCCATGTTCTGGCGTCATTATCGGCATGAAAGAAACAAAGCAAGATGTCATTGCGATGGCGAGAAGCTTAAAAGCACTAGACGCAGACTCAATCCCTGTTAATTTTCTTCATGCGATCGATGGAACGCCGCTAGCAGGGACAAAAGAATTAAACCCTCGCTATTGTTTGAAAGTGCTCGCGCTGTTTCGTTATATGAATCCAACGAAAGAAATTCGTATTTCCGGAGGGAGAGAGGTAAACTTGCGAAGCTTGCAACCACTCGGTTTATATGCCGCCAATTCCATCTTTGTTGGAGATTATTTAACGACAGCCGGACAAGAAAAACATGCAGATTTCCAAATGCTTGAAGATCTCGGATTTGATATTGACTTTGCACCAGCATCTTATGCGATATAAAAAAGCCGACGTTTTGTGTCGGCTTTTTTATATGTACATATACTATTACTAATTATGATGTTCAACGTTGGAGTGAAGTTCATGTGATATCAAGAAAATTTGAAAATGAGCGGTTGCGTCGAAAACAAGAAGAAAAAGAGATTATTGACGGTTTATTAGATATTTATAATGACTATAAATGGTTGTACGAACGGTTTGGTGATGAACAGTATGAACAAATGATGGAGCAAATCGTCGAGCAGTTGAAAAAGTTTACGAGACGGAAACGACGCGAATGAAATTCACATACACTGCCATAACACGTATATGAAATAAGGAATGCAAAAAAAGAGCACGCCACAAAAGAGCCCATTCGTGATCGTTTCCATCCATTGATCAATTTGTTCGTCCATAAGCTTGTCCTCCGTTTCTTTTTACTTTCAACGTATGTGTACATAGTGGCAAATATACATAAAAAAACGGATGACATAAATGAATGACTTTTTCATAACATAATACAAAGGGGGCGATATTGTGAAAGAAATTGAAGTAGTTATTGATACGGAAGAAATTGCGGAGTTCTTTTACAATGAACTTGTTCGGCGGGGCTTTGTCCCAACAGAGCGTGAAATTGAAGAAATGGCAGATATTATGTTTGATTACTTGATTGAAAAATGTATTATTGACGAAGAGCTGATTGATGAATAAAGCGACGGTTGTTCCGTCGTTTTTTATTTGAAACATTTTTTCATTTCGTTCGTATAACGTATAGAATGAAAAATAAAGGAGGCTGTTTTATGGGGCTATTCAATAAAGTATTAGCAAGTATTGGGATTGGTTCTGCTAAGGTGGATACGAAGTTGCATGAATCACAACTATCACTTGGTGAACGGATCACAGGAGTTGTAGAAGTCACAGGAGGAAATGTAGATCAAGACATTGATGATATATATTTGTCTCTTTGCGCTACATATACAAAAGAAGTAGATGATCGCAAAGTAACGAAGCAAGCCATTATTGAAAAGTGGAAAATTGCCCAATCATTTGTGATTCGTGCTGGAGAAAAGAAAGAGTTTCCGTTTTCTTTTTCCCTTCCGCTTGACACACCAATTACAGTTGGAAAAACAAGAGTGTGGTTACACACAGGACTTGATATTAAAAATGCCGTCGATCCGACAGATGAAGATTATATTCGTGTTCAACCTAATCGAATGATGAACGAAGTATTTCGGGTGATGGAAAACTTAGGATTTCGATTAAAAGAAGCAGAATGCAAAGAAGTGGCTCATTATGTTCGTAAAAACCTCCCTTTTGTTCAAGAATTTGAGTTTGTCCCGACGAGTGGTGAATTTCGTGGGAAACTTGATGAAGTAGAAATGATTTTTTTCCCACATACACCACAAGAATGTGAATTACTTATTCAAGTGGACAGACGAGCGCGTGGGTTAGCTGGTTTGTTTGCAGAAGCGCTTGATTTAGATGAGACTTTTGTTCGTGTTACTATTCATGAGCAGCATATTCAAACGTTACAAACAGAGCTTGCTGCACTCATTCGACGATATGCTTAAAGGATTGGGGATTCCCGATCCTTTTTTTATGCCTAAATTATTTTATATGTTCGACAAAAATAGTAAAAAAATGCAAAAGGAATCGACAAAACGAATCGCTAATAGTTACGTAAAGAAAAAAAGAGGGGTGGATGTTAGTGATTCGCATGCTTATGGGGAAAATATTAAAATCGACACAATGCTATGATGTAACGTTATTTCAAACTCCGCAATTTGGTCAAACGAAAGGATATCGTCAAGTATATCGGTTGACGGTAAATGGAGAAGATCACGATGACGTATTAGCTGAAGTTTATCGAATGTTTAATGTTCCAGACTTAGTACCGAAAGATTATCGTGCGCGATATGTTAGTACAGGTGATATATTGCTTATTGATGAAGGAATATACGGTCAATTTTTTTATCGTTTAAGTTCGGATGGATGGGAACGTATTCACCGTATGCATGTGCGTTAAAAAATGTCTTTAAATGTTCACAAAATTGTGCTATATTGTATATAGACAATTAGCACAAGGTTAGAGTATGATAAAAAATTCCCCTTGTGCACAAGGGGATTATTTTTTTCGTTTCTCGGCACTATACTCTTTATCGTGTGCTTCAGCTTCAGCAATTAACGTATCTTTTGGAACATGATTGTTTTTTTTCGGACTATTAATGCGGTTGCGATGTTTTTTTCCCAATCGTAACCCTCCTTTACATGTAGTTACATCCATTAGCATCGACAAGAACATAAAAAATATACATATGGGGTGGGAAAAGCGATGTTTGCGTTTATGATTTCTTCGATTGTTGGAATTATTGCTATTTTTTGTTCTTTGTTTATTAAATTTGAATTAGAGCGATTAATTGGGCGGAGAAAGAAAATTTTCTTCCTTCATTTCGCAAATATTAGTATCACTAACGTTGTTATTGCAAGCGCTTACTATGTGTTTAGCGGAATGTTTGAAACGAACGCACACCCATTTTATCTTATATATTTAGCGTCTTTAGAGGCGATGTTGCCGATTTACGTTGTTTGCTATTTAATATATGAACATTACGAGCAAGCGAAGAAAAAATATGTTGTGAGCGAAGATAAAAAAGTTTTATATGTAAAACCGAAGTATTTTCGAAAAATATCATAATAAGGACGAGGGGACGCCCCTCTTTTTTTATACATGAAAAACAATGCTTTAGCGAAATATAAGAGTGTGGTATAGTATATATGCAGCGATAAAGGCTAAAGGAGGATACATATGAGCGTTCATATTGGTGCAAAAGAACATGAAATTGCGGATAAAATTTTACTTCCTGGAGATCCGCTTCGCGCAAAGTACATTGCAGAAACGTTTTTAGAGGGAGCTACTTGTTATAATCAAGTTCGTGGTATGCTTGGGTTCACAGGTACATATAAAGGCCATCGTATTTCCGTTCAAGGAACAGGTATGGGTGTTCCATCCATCTCTATTTATATTACAGAACTTATGCAAAGCTATAACGTTCAAACATTAATTCGTGTCGGAACGTGCGGTGCGATTCAAAAAGATGTGAAAGTTCGTGACGTCATTTTAGCAATGGCATCGTCAACGGATTCACAGATGAATCGCATGACGTTCGGAGGAATTGATTACGCTCCAACGGCTAACTTCGACTTGCTGAAAACAGCATATGAAATTGGAAAAGAAAAAGGATTGCAACTAAAAGTTGGTAGTGTATTTACAGCTGACATGTTTTATAATGAAAATGCGCAGTTTGAAAAACTAGCACGCTACGGTGTACTTGCAGTAGAGATGGAAACAACAGCGCTTTATACGTTAGCTGCTAAATTTGGCAGAAAAGCGTTATCCGTCCTAACGGTAAGTGATCACATTTTAACAGGGGAAGAAACAACAGCTGAAGAGCGTCAAACGACATTTAATGAAATGATCGAAGTTGCGCTTGAAACAGCGATTCGTCAATAAGTGAGAAAGCTCCTGCGGCTCATTCCCCGCGGAGCTTTCTTCTATTGTGAGGGGAAAAAGATGAAAAAATGGTTATGTTGTTTTGTGATAATAATTAGCGGGTGTCAATCATTTGGATCACTTGAGCAAGAACAAAAGCCGTCTAAGCCTCCTGTCCAAGTTGAGGAGCCGGCACCATCTCCTCAAACACCGACACCACCTTCCGAACAACAGGAACAAGAAGAACTTGTGCTTGAAGAACAATTTTGGAATCAAGTTGAAGTGCAAAACGGGGTAAAAGTGATTGTTAATCCGGATAACGTGCTTGTCTTAGTAAATAAAGAACAACAATTACCGGCCGACTACAAGCCGGCTGACTTAGTCATTCCAAATGTTCCGTTTACGTTCAAAGAAACAGATGTTGAAAAACGCCATATGCGTGCTGAAGCAGCCAAGGCATTGGAAGAAATGTTTACAGCAGCGAAAAAACAACAAATGATATTATATGCTGTGTCAGGCTATCGTTCATATGAGAGGCAACAACAATTATTTGTATCTGAAGTTCAACGATTAGGGAAAGAAAAAGCGGTTGTTGCCGTTGCGATGCCGGGAAAAAGTGAACATCAAACAGGATTAGCGATAGATATTACAAGCCCAAGCGTTCAATATGCGATTACGCCTGCATTTGGTGACACACGAGAGGGGAAATGGGTAGCCCAGCATGCTCATGAATTTGGTTTTATTATTCGTTATCCGAAAGGAAAGGAGCATATTACGAAATATCAATACGAACCTTGGCATTTGCGCTATGTTGGTAAAAAAGCAGCCAAGGTCATTTATGAGAAACAAATTACGTTAGAAGAATATTTTCAAATCGTAAAGAAAATATAAGGTTATACACATTTGAGCACACGATATTGTTCAAATACATGTGCTAACTTTTTAGATACGTAAATGTATAATTCCGATTGATATACAGCGGTTAGCGCTTGGCGCAAATGCAACTGTTTGACAAATAATTCGATTTGATGTTTGGCGTACTTCATTGCTTGATGTTGTGAAATAATTTGTTTTTTCTTAATTTTTAATTCGATTTCCGTCAATAGTGAGATGGAGAAGCGAAGGATCGCTGCCTCTGTTTGACCGATGAATTGCGAAAGCATCATTTCCATCCTCCTTCGTGTTTACAAAATTGAAATATACTTTACAATACATTAACATATCTTGTTTAAAAAAAATGTCGGAATGTGCGATAAAATTTCGACAAAAAAGGGAGCTACACAAAGTAGCCCCTTTTATAAAATCATAGCTGCGATCCATGCGAAAATAATGACCGGAATGTTGTAATGAATAAACGTTGGAACGCATGTATCCCAAATGTGATGATGCTGACCATCCACGTTTAAACCTGATGTTGGGCCGAGCGTGCTGTCTGAGGCAGGTGATCCCGCATCACCAAGTGCACCAGCAGCGCCAATAATCGCAATGGTTGCCATTGGACTCAGTCCGAGCTTTATACAAAGCGGAACGAAAATGGTTGCGATAATTGGAACAGTAGAAAACGAAGAACCAATTCCCATCGTGACAAGCAGTCCGACAATTAACATAAGCAATGCGCCTAGTGCGGTGTTATGGCCAATAAGAGAAGCTGCTTGCTCAACAAGTTTCTCAATATGTCCCGTTTGTTTTAATACATTTGCAAACCCTGAAGCACTTAACATCACAAATCCAATAAACGCCATCATGCGCATGCCTTCTGTCAATAAACGATCACCTTCAGTTAAACGAATGCATCCGCTTAAGTAGATGACAACAATTCCTGCAAACGCCCCAAAAATCATGGAGTCAAGAACAAGTTGAACGGTTAAAGCAGTAATGACAGCGACGATCGCAAACCATACTCCTCGTTGTTGAAACGATTGAGTTTCTTGACTTTCTATTTGTATTTGTTTATATGTGCGCGGTTTCCGATACGTAAAAAAAGCAAGGAGTAAGCCAACAATCATTCCGAGCGAAGGGAAAAACATCGCTTTTGGAATATCCGATTTTGCAACAACTAGCCCACTTTGAGCCATGTTCGATTGTACAATGTCATGGAAAATAGCCCCAAATCCAGTCGGTAACCACATATATGGAGTAATCAAACCAAACGTAATAATTGATGCGACTAACCGACGATCCACATGCAGCTCATTTAAAATGTGCAAAAGTGGCGGAATCAAAATAGGAATAAACGCAATATGGATTGGAATTAAGTTTTGTGAAAAACATGACATGAATAAGATGACGAGAAGAACAAGTGCTTTCGAATATTGCTTTCTTTTTGACTCCCCTTGTTTTCCGACCATTTTTATAATCATGCGAACAATAGCGTTTGGTAAGCCAGTTTTCGAAATGGCAATGGCAAATCCACCTAACAACGCATAACTTAAAGCGACTTCTGCGCTGTTTCCTAATCCTTCTGAAAACACCTCAACTGTTTTAGAAAGACTGAGATTTCCAATGAGTCCTCCCACTAATGACGCGATCAATAACGAAAACACGACATTCATACGCAGTAAACTAAGAATAAGCATGATGAGTACTGAGATGACAACAGCGTTCATAATTGTGACCTCCAAAATACTTTAGTTTGATAAATTGGTAGAGTGATGAAACACTAAACAATCTATCATATGTATGAATCGTTCGTCAACAATAAATTTGGTCTAAGGCAATGTTATTGCCTGTTTCCTACTGTTCTTCGATGAGCCAATTTTGTTGCTATAGACCCACATGATATATGCTTGGTACAATGATAACGCAAAAAATGATGAAGAAGTTGGTGGAACAGATGACAAAAATGAAACCTGAATTTGGGGCGTGGGTGAGCATTGGCTCTTATATCGTCTTATCTTTAGGGAAGTTATACATCGGATATATGTCAAATTCCGAGGCGTTAAAAGCTGATGGGTGGAATAACTTTACAGATATTCTCGCCTCTATCGCTATTTTAATTGGACTGCTCATCGCAAAAAAACCTCGGGATGACAACCATCCATACGGTCATTCACGCGCGGAACATATTTCGTCTTTAATTGCGGCGTTTATTATGATGTCGATTGGAGTGGATGTATTGATAAACGCAGGGCAAACGTTGAAAGAGGGGGAGTATGTGAAACCAGATTGGATAGCGGTATGGACAGCAGGTGCTTCAGCTGTATTTATGTTTTTTGTATATATGTTTAACAACCGTTTAGCGATAGCTACAAATAGTCAAGCACTTGCTGCTGCTGCGAAAGACCATTTATCCGATGTGCTCGTTAGTGTAGGAACGGTTGTTGGGGTCATTGGTGCTCAGTTACATATGCGTTGGCTTGATCCTGTTACAGCTTTTGTTATTGGATTTATGATTTGCAAGACAGCATGGGATATTTTTAAAGAAGCATCCCATACGTTGACGGATGGGTTTGATGACGAAATGTTAAAGCAATATAAACAGGAAATTGAGCGCATTGACGGTGTGAAACAGATAGTAGATATTAAAGGAAGAATGTATGGGAATGAAGTTGTCATAGATGTTACGATTTCTGTTGCCCCGTATTTGAATGTTGTAACAAGTCATGACATTGCCGATCAAGTTGAGCGCTTGCTCGAAAAAAAGTATGGAGTTGTCCGTGCCCACGTTCATATTGAGCCGTATGAACAAGAGAATGTTTTCCGTGGGGATTGAGATGGGAGAGGAGTTGTAAAATGGAAAGCAGAACAATTGGAGTCATTTATGCACTATCTGCGTACGTACTATAGGGAATATTACCAGTGATGAACTAGCGCCTGTCTCGTGAACAGGCGTTTTTTTTCACCCATTTTTTTAAAAACTATAACGTTTTACTTAGCGGTTGAATAGGTTGTTAGTACAAGAAGGAGGTGTCAAAAGATGAGTGGAGGACATCATCATGGTGGTGGCTTTGCGTTAATTGTTGTATTGTTTATTTTGCTAATTATTGTTGGCAGTGCTTATATTGGTGGCTGGGGTTATTAATTAACAATAGAGGGGGAAATACGTGATGTACGGATATGGCTATGGATACGGTTACGGTTATCCAGGATACGGAAAAACATTTGTGCTTATCGTCGTATTATTTATTTTGTTAATTATCGTCGGTGCGGCTTGGTGCTAAAAAGCAAGAGGGATTTCCCTCTTGCTTTTATGCATGTTTCCATTTTTGGATTAGTCGTATGAACAATAGTATGGCGCCGGAAGCTAAACCAGCAATAAGACCGAGCCAATACCCAAACGGCCCGGCGGTTGTATAGTGAGTGAAGACGTATCCAACCGGTAAACCAATTAACCAATACGATACGAGTGCAATAAAAAATGGAAAGCGAACGTCTTTGTATCCACGTAATGCCCCTTGAATAGGTGCTGCAACGGCATCAGAGAATTGGAAAAATAAAACGTATAACAAAAAACGCTTCGTCCATTGTAAAACAAGTGCATCATTCGTATATAAGGAAGCAATCGCTTCTCGAAATAGCAATAGGACGATAGAGACAACAATAGCCATCATCACAGCAGAACAAATACCAATCATACAGTAACGTTTCGCATGTTCTAAGCGTTTCGCTCCTACTTCAAAGCCAACAATAATGGTTAAAGTAAGGGAAACGCTTAGTGGAATCATATATAGAAGGGAAGCGAAGTTTAGCGCAGCTTGATGAGCTGCGATCGTTGCTGTTCCAAATTGACTCATCAACAACGTAACAGCCGAGAAAATGCTCGTTTCAAAAAAGATAGCTAATCCAATTGGTGTGCCGATCAAAAATAATTGTTTCCAAATAGAAAATGATATCGGATGCAGCTTTTTTAGTATATTGTATGTGGCGAAAGGTTTATGAATGCGAACGAGCAAAAATGCACATAACAATAAGCACCAATACGTTATGCTTGTAGCGTATCCCGCCCCTACTCCACCGAATGCAGGGATACCCCATCGTCCGAAAATGAATATATCATTCAATAAAATGTTTAATGGCAACGAGCATAGCGTTAACATCATTGTTACATTCGTTCGACCAAGTGCATCGATAAATGAACGAAGAACATGATAAATAAAAATCGGGACAACACCAATACATAATGCTTGTAAATATTGATAAGCAACGATTTGAACATCATGTTCGATCGGCATGTTTTCCAATAAAATAGGAACGAAAAAATAAATGAGCGTAAACACAAAGAAAGCAAAGACGGCCGCTAAGTATATCGCTTGTTCAACGGTTCGAGAAATACGCTCGTGGTCTTTCGCTCCAAACGCTTGGGAAACAATTGGGGTTAAACCGGTTAATATACCTCCGATTCCCGTAGATATAGCGACCCAAATGTTTGAGCCAATGGCTACACCTGCCAAATCAACTGCGCTATATTTCCCCGTCATTGTTACATCAAAAAAGTTCATCATATATAAGCTTATTTGCGTAAGAAAAATAGGAAATAATATATGTAAAAACTGCTTTATTTTTTCTTTTACCGTATATGTTTCTTTCATTTGCTCCTCCGAATACATGTGAAAAATATGAACAAACGATATTATAACATATCATTTTCATATATTCATGGATAATCCTCTTGCTTTTCATGTTAAGTTTTGTTACATTAAAAAAGTCGTTTTTTATTATAAACATCAGGTGAGGTGACGAGCATGCAATTATTACAAACGATTGTATCATTTTTAAACAACATATTATGGTCGTATGTTCTTATCGCTCTTTTAATTGTCGTCGGATTGTATTTTACATTCCGTACAAAATTTGTTCAATTTCGTTATTTCGGTGAAATGTTCCGTGTCATTACAGAGACGCCGGAAAAAACAGGTGCGATTTCGTCGCTCCAAGCGTTTTTCATGAGCACAGCATCTCGCGTTGGAACAGGTAACTTAGCAGGCGTTGCGTTAGCGATTTCCGTTGGCGGACCTGGTGCAGTATTTTGGATGTGGTTGATCGCTTTAATTGGTGGTGCGTCAAGCTTTGTGGAAAGCACACTCGCCCAAATTTATAAAGTGAAAGATGGAAACGGTTATCGTGGCGGTCCGGCATATTATATTGAGCAAGGATTGAAAAAACGTTGGCTCGGTATATTGTTTGCCATTTTAATTACGTTCTCATTCGGTCTTGTATTTAACTCTGTTCAAGCAAATACAATTACATTTGCATTTGAGCACGCGTTTCAAATGGATCGTACAGTGATCGGTATTGTACTTACTATTTTAACCGCCTTTATTATTTTTGGTGGTGTGCATCGTGTAGCGAAAGCATCGTCTATTATCGTTCCAGTGATGGCGAGTTTGTATTTATTGATTGCGTTTTATGTTGTCTTAACGAACATAACGGAGTTGCCAGCAGTATTTTCTTTAATTTTTAAAAATGCATTTGGTATTGAACAAGCAGTTGGTGGAGGCTTTGGTGCGGCAATTATGATGGGAATTAAGCGCGGCTTATTCTCAAATGAAGCTGGAATGGGTAGTGCGCCGAACGCAGCAGCGACAGCAGAAGTTTCCCATCCAGTAAAACAAGGTTTCATTCAAACATTAGGTGTATTTGTTGATACGTTAGTTGTTTGTAGTGCAACAGCATTTATGATTTTATTATCAGGCGATTATATGAAAGAAGGTCTTGATGGTATTACCTTGACACAAACGGCATTGAGCACACATATTGGTGAGTGGGCAAAAGGATTTGTTGCAGTGAGTGTATTTTTATTTGCATATAGTTCAATTATCGGAAACTATTATTACGGCGAAACAAATATTGAATTTATTCGTTCAAGCAAAGCGTCATTGCTCGTATATCGACTTGCGGTATTAGCTATGGTCATTTGGGGATCCATATCGAGCATTCAAATCGTTTGGGATTTAGCAGATTTATTTATGGCGTTTATGGTTATCGTGAACTTAGTTTCGATTTTCTTACTTGGTCGAGTCGCTTTCGCGGCATTACAAGACTATGTCACACAACGAAAACAAGGAAAAAATCCGGTATTTTATGCACGAAATATTGGTGTAGACCATCAAGTGCAATGTTGGAAAGAAAAACAAATTGAGTGGAAAAAAGAAGCGTAAAAATGAGGCTGCTAGATTGCAGCCTCATTTTTTGAATAAGCCGGCAATTCAATAATAAAACATGAACCATTCCCGAATTCGCTTTGAACACGCATCGAGCCTTTATGCAGTTCAATAATTTTTCGTGACAAAGATAAACCAAGACCTGTTCCTGCTGATTTTGTTGAAAAAAATGGATCGAAAACGTGATGGATAATGGTAGAAGGGATACCAGGTCCATTATCATGCACATAAATTTGAACGAGATTATTGTGCAATTTCGTTTCAATGTCTACCCGCAACGATTTTTCCGTTTTTGCTTCAATCGCATTGCGAAATAAGTTAATAAACACTTGCAACAATTGATTTTTGTCAATGTTAACAACGTATTGTTGTAGTTTTTCATCTAAATGATACGAAAGCTCTACGTTATGAAGAAGCGCTTCACTTTGTAACAAAAGATCTAAATCATGTCGAATAAATTCGTTTATTCCAATCCATTCTGCTTTTACTTCGCTCGGTTTTGCAACGTTTAAAAAATCTGTAATAATATCATTTGCTCGATCGAGTTCTGGAATGAGAAGTTGATCAATGAGAGTAACGATATGTTCAGGTAGTTGTTCTTTTAAAAACTGTAAATACCCTCTTACTGTCGTTAAAGGATTTCGAATTTCGTGAGCAATCCCGGCAGCAATCCGGCCAGCGATCGCTAGTTTCTCTGCTTCTTTTATTTGATTAAGCGATTGAAACATACTAATCACACGTTTAATCGACCCATCTTCGTTATATAAAATGCGCGTATTAATAATCCCGTAATATCGATCGAGCACTTCACAATTGTAAAGTGGCTGCTTCGTTCGCAATGTTTTTAACGTCATAATTTGTTCATCTGGGATGTTTAACAATTCGCGAATATGTTTGCCGATCATATCATCTCGGTTTACTCCAACATCGTTTGCTGCCTGTAAGTTACATAATGTAATTTTTCCTTCAGCGTCAACGAAAACAATATGATGAGAAACAAGGTCAAAAATAGGGGCTAAAAATTGTTCCACTTGTTCAAATGGATAGTCTCTTTGTAAATCAATATTCCATTGCAAAATGGGTGTTCTTTTCTCTTCCTTCTCTATTGTTTCAATCGTTGCAGAGGGAATATTTCTTTCTTTTTTTATTACTTTTCCGAGTTCATAATCAACGTATGAAAACGGAAAAGAAATGTGTTCCACAAAGCGTTTATATAACCGTATTTCTTCCTCGAGCTCATTTATTTTTTGTTTTAGTTGTTCATGACTTTCCATCCTTCTAACTCCTCATTTCACTATTCCTATGTTGAAGTTTAACGCAAAATTGACTAGTATGTAAATAAAATTTTATAAAACTATGTTCTAAATGAAAAGTGTGATAAATAACGAAACAGGAGAATAAGATGGAAAAGAATAAACGAGAAGGAGGGAAGAAGATGACACCTCAGTTTATGTCTTTCATCGATCCTTATGTTTATCAAACATTACAAACAATTAGAGGAAAAGAAGTCATCATTGAAACGGTGCGAGGAAATGTGCAAGGTGTTATTCAAGATGTAAAGCCTGATCATATTGTGTTAAAAAGTAGCGATACCTTCTTTTTTGTTCGCATCCAGCAAATCGTTTGGATTATGCCGAAATAAAAAGGAGGGGACTTGATGTTTACAAGAATAAACAAGCTTCAAATTGAGTTGCCAAAATCTACGTATGCGGACGCTAATGCCGCAGCGGCCGTTCAAGAGTTACTCGGTGGAAAGTTTGGAGAAATGTCAACATTAAACAATTACTTGTTTCAGTCATTCAATTTTCGGGAAAAGAAAAAATTGAAGCCTTTTTACGATTTAGTTGCAAGTATTACTGCAGAAGAATTAGGTCATGTGGAGCTCGTTACAACAGCTATAAACTTATGTTTAACAGGAACAACGCATGAAGGTGCCCCAGATATTACGCCAATGCAAAACGGGGTAGATCAACGAAATACGTATCATTTTATTGCAACTGCACAAACAGCATTGCCAGGAGATTCGATGGGAAAATCGTGGTCAGGTGACTACGTGTTCAATAGTGGGAATTTAGTATTAGATTTGTTGCACAATTTCTTTTTAGAGTGTGGGGCGCGTACACATAAAATGAGAGTATATGAGATGACCGATCATCCAGTCGCACGAGAAATGATCGGCTATTTACTTGTCCGAGGAGGTGTGCATGTTATCGCTTATGCCAAAGCGCTTCAAATTGTTACAGGGGTGGATGTCACAAAAATGTTGCCAATTCCGAATTTAAGTAACGATAAATTTGATGCGGCAAGAAAGTACGAGGCGCAAGGGTGGCATAGAAGACTATATACGTTTAGCGAACATGATTTTCAAGATGTTAAACAAATTTGGAAAGGAACACATCCGCTTGATGGAGGACAACTCGAAGTCATTCAAGGGACGCCAGCAGGTGCCCCAATTCCAGATTTAGAAGCAGTGGAGGAAACATTTGCCCCTGGTATTTCATACGAGGACTTTCTTGAAATTGCTAAGCGCCTGCAAAAATCAGCCGGCTTATAGGCTATGCTTTGTGCATAGCAATTTTTTTGGGCTAATTTTTATAATAAAACCATGTTCTAAATAATCAATAAAAAAGAAAAAGAAAACAAGACAGAATTGCATACGGATCTGTCAATCAAATATAATAAAGGAGACACAAAGGAGGATGAAAACTATTGATTACGCTACAACATATTCAAGAAGCTCAACAACGAATGAGAACAGTCGTTCACAAAACGCCTCTTGAATTTTCACAAACATTTAGTCGTTTATCGAATAATCGTGTATACATGAAGTTAGAAAATTTACAGAAAACAGGTTCATTTAAAGTGCGAGGATCTTACAACAAAATTATGTTGTTAAGTGATGAGGAAAAAAGTCGAGGAGTTATCGCAGCTTCAGCGGGTAATCACGCACAAGGAGTAGCCTATTCAAGCAACATGATTGGCATTCCGTGCACAATCGTCATGCCTAAAGGGGCGCCATTAAGTAAAATTCAAGCAACGCAAAGCTACGGGGCAAATGTCATTTTACACGGGGATGTGTTTGACGAATCGTTAGAATATGCTCGCAAACTTCAACAAGAAACAGGCGCAACGTTTGTTCACCCTTTTGACGATCCAGCTGTCATTGCCGGACAAGGAACGATCGGACTAGAATTATTCGGACAACTGGACGATATTGATGCAGTGGTTTGTCCGGTTGGGGGTGGGGGATTGCTAGCTGGTATAGCGATTGCGATGAAACAAAAAAATCCAGCTATTCGCGTATACGGCGTTGAATCCGCTGCTTGTGCCAGCACAACAGCAGCTAAACAACATAATCAACCGATTATCATTACTCCATCAAATACAATTGCGGACGGGATTGCTGTTAAGCGCATTGGGGATTTGGCATTTTCGTACATACAGAAATATGTCGATGATATCGTTTGTGTGGAAGAAACAGATATTTCACGAACAATGTTATATTTACTCGAACGAAATAAATTGCTCGTTGAAGGATCAGCGGCTTGCTCACTAGCAGCTTTATTGTATAAAAAAATCCCACTTGAAGGAAAAAATATTGTAGCCATTTTAAGTGGTGGAAATGTCGATGTCACACTCATTTCACGAATTATTGAACGAGGGCTCGTTGAATCAGGACGATTCGTCACATTTTCGACAGTCATTTCTGACAAACCAGGACAGTTAAATAAATTGTTGCGCATTATTGCCGATTTAGAAGCGAACGTCATGTCCATTGATCATCAACGAATGGGGACAAACGTTCTTCCAGGGCAAGCAGAAGTGCGATTTTCCCTCGAAACAAAAAATAGGGAGCATATTGATCAAATTCAGCGCGTGTTGATCGAATCTGGATACGCAATTCGTCGCCTTGATTAAAAACGTAAATCGTACATTTTTTTCTTCACGTAAAACAATGCTTTTAAAATGATGTCTTTTTTACTATTATTAAATTAAATAAACGATTGACATTAAAGGTGGGGAGAATAAATGAAGCAAATAGAGTTTTTTATCGTTCCGCACCCAAGGGGAACTGTACGAGTAGATGTATATAAAAAGAACGGGTCGTACGAAGCGCACGCCAAATTTAAAGATGTGGCTACAGCGCAAGCAAGCGGAAACGATAAACATTTTGCGGTATTACAAGCGCTACATGAACTTGCTAAATTTTTAAATAAATATAAAGGATCTTGAAGGAGGAATCAATGATGATTCATTTAAACTGGCATGAAAGACCAACGATAAAAACGGTTGTATGTAACCATACCAATGCCGAAAAGTACATCGTACATAACGTGTTAACACCAGGTAGAGAGTATGAAGTAAAAAATGAAACAGATGACTTTTATTTTATTATCGATAATCGAGGCAAAGTCGGGGGATATTATAAGCATTATTTTACAGAAAAAGCGGTGTAATGCCGCTTTTTTTCATTTTCTACACAACCTTCTCAAATAAATTTCACAATTGTGTACTATACTAGCTTACGGATTGAATGAAAATAAGGGGGATCGTTAGTAATGAAAAAATGGATCGTACTGTTAATCGGTGCACTTTTCCTCGCTCTAGCAGGATGTAACAATCAAGCGGAGGAAAAGCAAGAAGAAACAAAACAAACAGAGGAAAAACAAACAGAACAAAACAAGGAACAGTCAAATGAAGAAGATGTATTTGCGAAAGCAGCAATGGCTGAACCTGATGAAAACACTGTATGTGTGTTTTGTAACATGAAAGTATATCCGAAAGAACATGAACTCGGCAAATTTACAGCGAAATCTGCGACAGAAAACGGTGACGTCTTGTTTTTTGATGACATCGGATGTTTATTTAACTATGAGCGCGATCACGGGGAAGCTGCAAAGAAATATGTACGCGATTACAACACATTAGAATGGATTGAATTACAAAACGCGACAGTGGTGAAAGCTGACATTAAGACACCGATGAACTACGGATATGCGTTTTTTGCGAAGAAAGAAGACGCTGAAAAATTTGTAAGCGAACAACCGAATGCAACGATTGTATCTTGGGAAGATGTTGATCAAGTTGCTCATGAGCGTTATATGAAAAAGAAACAAATGATGCAAAATAAAAATGATGGACAAGGTCACGGTCATGGCGACAATATGCAACAAGATGGTCATCAAGATGGAAATATGAACAACGATGGACACAGCCATAATTAAAAAGCTGCCTTTCTGGCGGCTTTTTTATTTTTTTAGAAACTATTTACAACAACCGTATTATTTAATATAATACACTTATTACAGTTAGTACGGAAAAGAAAGGGGGGACGATATGTTTGATCTTGATTTACGAAGCCGAAAACCGATTTATGAACAACTGATCGAAAAAATGAAAGAAATGATTATTCACGATGTTCTGAAACCGAATGAGCAACTGCCATCTGTTCGTTTGCTCGCTAAACAGTTAACCATTAATCCAAATACGATTCAAAAAGCATATCGAGAATTAGAAAGAGAAGGGTACATTTACTCTATTCCCGGGAAAGGGAGTTTTGTTGCTAATAAAAAAGAGGCGATTTACGATGAAAAAGTAAAACAGCTAGAAGAAAGTATATTCAAACTATGTCAAGAAGCATTTTATATCGGGGTAAAAAAAGAGCAAATTTTTTCGATTGTTGAACGCGCAGAACGTGCGATGCGAGGAGGAGAGGAACTTGATTCAAATTAATCATGTAAGCAAGCGATTTGGAGAATTAGAGGCGATTAAAGATGTAACATTTTCCGTCACAAAAGGGTCGATCTATGGGTTACTTGGATCAAATGGTGCTGGAAAAACAACGCTGATGAAAATGATTGCAGGTATTTATAAACAAGACAAAGGAACGATTACTATTGATGGTGAGCCAATTTTCGAAAACATTAAGCAAAAAGAACGAATCATTTTTTTACCTGATGCACTCTATTTCTTCCCACATACAACAATTCGACAAATGGCTGACTTTTATCGTCATATATATCCAAAATGGAGCGAAGAACGTTTCCGCAACATGCAAGAACTATTCCCAATTGACGTAAACAAAAAAATTCACCGCATGTCAAAAGGAATGCAGCGACAAGTTGCATTTTGGTTAGCATTTTCTACTATGCCCGATGTGCTTATTTTAGACGAACCACTTGATGGACTAGATGCTGTCATGAGACAAAAAGTGAAAAACATTTTATTTCAGGACGTAGCAGAAAGAGAAATGACCGTTGTTATTTCTTCGCACAACTTATTTGAAGTAGAAGATTTATGTGACCGTATTGGCATGTTACACCACGGTTCGCTCATCATTGAAAAAGAGCTAGATAACTTGAAAACAAACATTCATAAAGTGCAGGTAGCGTTCCAAGGACAAATTCCTTTTTCTTTTCTACAACATATAGATGTCGTTTACCAAGAACAACGTGGTAGCGTTTTACTTTGTATCGTTCGTGGGGAAGAAGAACAAATCATTGCACATATTCAGAAACATGAGCCAATTTTGTTTGATTTATTACCATTAACGTTAGAAGAAATATTTATTTATGAAATGGGGGAACAAGGATATGCCATTGAAAACATTCTTGTTTAATCGTGGAATATTTACTCAAATTGTTCGCAACGTTGGATGGGTCTCGCTTATTTATCTCGTCGGTTTACTTTTTACTTTGCCTATTCATATTTTTATGATGAGCGAAAACAAAGATTGGCTTATACATCATCAAACAGGGCGCATATTTGATATTGGAAGTGTCATTCAGTTTTCGCTTATGTTCACACTTCCCATTTTGCTCGCTATTTTTTTATTTCGTTATATGCAAGTGAAGCGATCAGCTGACCACATGCATAGTCTACCAATTAAACGGGAGGTGCTATTTCTTCAACATATTGTTGTTGGAATGATTATTTTAATCGTACCCGTCGCAGTCATTGCAGTATGTTTAATCATGATGAAACCATTCCTTCCGATTTCTTTATATTCATTTAAACATGTAGCTATTTGGTTTGTTAGTACCGTTTCAATGAATTTATTATTATTTTCTGGAGCCGTGTTTGTTGGGATGCTTACTGGCATGTCCATTTTGCAAGGCATGTTCGCTTACATTCTCTTTTTCTTCCCTGCTGGAATATTTATTCTACTTATATTTAATTTGAAATATTTTTTGTACGGCTTTGCATACGAATATTATTTATCTTCTAGCTTGAATGAAATAGTTCCTTTTATTCAGGCACTAAATTGGTCGACAAAACAAATCCAACCGCTCGAAATATTGATATATACTGTGCTGACTTTTATGTTTTATGGACTTAGTATATGGTTGTACAAAAAACGACATATTGAAATGGCAACAGATGCGATTGTCTTTCGCCCACTCCGCCCGGTATTTACATACGGTTTCACGTTTTGTGTCATGCTTGTCGGTGGAGCATATTTTGGACAGATGCAGCAAAAGATGAGTTGGGTGATTTTTGGATACGTATCTTCATCATTATTTGGTTACATCATCGCCCGCATGATTTTAGCAAAAACGTGGCGTGTATTTAGTCGTTGGAAAGAATACGTGGGATATGTGGTATTTATGAGTATCGTTGGTTTATTATTTACATTTGATCTATTTGGATATAAGACGTACCAACCGTCATTAAACGAAATTGAACGAGCATATTTCGGTGACCACATATACTTTTTTGAAAACGATGAAATAGACGAGGAAAATGCCTTTTACTACGAAAAGGAAAATATTAGAAATATTTATTTATTTCATCAACACCTTATTGAACAACGAACATATCCAGTCAACGATAGACGGAACGTTGTTATCGGCTATGACTTAAAAAATGGAGAACGAATCGTTCGCGAATATACTGTTCCAACGAATTTATACAATCAATTTTATAAGCCGATTTTTAATTCCATTGAGTTCAAAAAGAATCATTATCCGATTTTACGTAAGACGAATTTTAAAGACGTCTTACAAATCAGAATTGGTTCAGAAGATAAAGTCGTTCGCTTGCAAGATCGTGATGATATTGAATCATTTTTAGCAGTCTTACAACAACAACTTTTACACGAAACATTTGATGAAACAACAATAAATCGCAGTTGGGGTACAATTAGCATTTTGTATGAAAAATACGAAGAACAAGGAATAGAGTGGAGAAAATCGTACCATCTCGTTGAACAATGGCTACAAGATCGCGGTTTATTACAACAAGCGAGAGTGACAGCGGATGATATTGCTGAAATCAAAATTATTAAAAACACAAAACAAGTTCCACAGTATGAGTGGACACCTGAAATGATTGAGCGAGAAAAAGCAAAAATGGTCGTTCATGATAAAGTGAAAATTGAACAATGCTTACAAATGGCTACTTGGGGAGAGGAAGATTATATTTTAGGTATTTACTATAAAAATGGCCGTATTGACATTCAGTCATTTTCAAAACATTTTGTTCCTCCATTCGTTCATTAAAAGACCTGCACGTTCAGTTCTTTTTCTTTGTTGGCAAACGAGGGGGATATTCGATAATATATTGTTGTTCATGATAAAAAATAGAGAGGTTGACTAGCTGTGAGAAAAATTGAACTGTTAGCGCCAGCGGGAGATTGGGATTGTCTTCGTGCTGCTGTTGCCAATGGAGCAGACGCAGTTTATTTTGGTGTGGATAAATATAATGCACGTGTACGGGCGAAAAACTTTCGTATGGAAGAATTAAAAGATGTGATGGCTTATTTGCATAAATACAATGTGCGTGGATATGTTACTTTTAATATTTTAGTGTTTGAAAATGAGCTAGAAGAAGCAAAGCAGCTCGTTGAAGCATGTATAGATGCAGGAGTAGATGCACTGATCGTCCAAGATTTAGGACTTGTTAAACTCATCCGCGATTTGTCGCCTGATTTTCCGATTCACGGATCAACACAAATGACTGTTACATCTCCAGAAGCTGTTGAATTTCTAAATCCTTACCACTTAGAAGTCGTTGTACTTGGTCGCGAAAATAATTTAACACACATTCAAAAAATTGCTGAGAAAACGAACGTTCCTTTAGAAGTATTTGTTCACGGAGCACTTTGTGTATCATATTCTGGGCAATGTTTGACGTCAGAAATGTGGGGTGGGCGTTCAGCCAATCGTGGAGAATGCGCCCAAGCTTGTCGCCTTCCATACGATTTAATCGTTGATGGCGAGCAAAAAGAAATGGGAAACGTCGCTTATTTACTTTCACCAAAAGACTTAGCTGCTCTTGATCTCGTTCCAGAACTTATCGAAGCAGGGGTAAGCACGTTTAAAATCGAAGGGCGATTAAAGTCACCAGAATATGTAGCAAATGTTGTCAGCAAATACCGAAAAGCTATTGATGAATATTTAGCAGGACGCCATTATACTCCTTCAACAGAGGAAATACGTGAACTACAACAAAGCTTTAGTCGAGGATTTACACATGGCTTTTTAAAAGGAACGAACAACAAACAGCTTGTTGATGGAACGTTTCCGAAAAGCCGTGGTGTATTTCTTGGAACGGTCAAAAAAGTATTAAAAGACGGTGTTTTATGCGAACTGCAAGCTCCGTTAAAACGTGGGGATGGCATCGTATTTGATGCAGGACGTCCAGAAGAAAAAGAAGAAGGCGGCCGCGTATACGATTTACGAAAACACGGAAAAAAAGTGGAAGGGGAAGTGGAAAAAGGTCTTGTTGAAATTGTCCCTGGCCGACATGACGTCAATTTAACGCGCGTGCGTGTAGGAAATCGCATTTGGAAAACGAGCGACCAAGAGCTTGATCGTCGTTTGCGTAAAACATTTGAAACCGAGCGACCATATCAGTTGTTTCCGCTAACTGTGCATGTGTACGGTGAAGCAGGAAAACCGCTCATTTCAACATGGCGCGATGAAACGACAGGCAATGAAGTAATCGTTCAATCTGAGCAAATGTTAGATGTTGCACAAAAGCGACCGCTCACATTAGATTTTATAAAAGAGCAATTCGGGAGATTAGGCGGAACGATTTTTGAATTAAAAGACGTTTATATGCATATGACAGACAATGTTATTCTTCCGGTTAAAGAATTAAACCGAATAAGAAGACAAGCCGTGGAACAGCTTATTGAAAAACGACAACGTCCGCGGCTATACATCAAGCAAGCCGTTGATTTAACATCTTCTTACCGACAAAAACAACGAGCAGAGAACCCTTCTTTAATGGCGCTTTGTCGTACGCTCGAACAAGTCGAAGCGGCATGTCATACAGATGTAGACATGGTGTATGCCGATTTCGAATTTACAACCGATTATCCGAAAGCTGTGCAGATTGCACGAACAACAAACAAACCGATCGCTTTAGCTACCCCGCGCATTCATATGCCTGGGGAAAATGGAATTTTAAGAGGGATTTTAAAAGCTGAGCCAGATGCCATTTTAGTTCGTAGTTTAGGAGCGGTGCAGTATTATACGAATCAATCAATAGAACAAACGTTAATCGGAGATTTTTCGCTTAACATCTCAAACCATCTGGCTGCACAGTTGTTTTTATCTCGAGGGCTCGATCGAATCACCCCTTCATACGATTTAAATATTCAACAAATGATTGATTTACTTGAAGCAGCACCAACAGAACATATCGAAATGGTTATTCACCAACATTTACCGATGTTTCACACTGAACATTGTGTATACTGTACATTTTTAAGTGAAGGAACCGATTTTACGAACTGTGGACGTCCATGCGAAAAACATCGTGTATCGTTGCGTGACCGTATTGGCATGCTTCATCCTGTTCGTGTGGATATCGGCTGCCGAAATACAGTGTACAATGCCATTGAACAATCTGGGGCAGAATATATTCCACACTTTTTATCCCTTGGTGTTCGCTCGTATCGTGTCGAGTTTTTGGAAGAGTCAGCGAAAAAAGTAGAAGAAGTCATCACATTATATCGCGAAGCGCTCGAAGGCAAACGGAGCGGAACAAGCGTATGGCGCACGTTAAAAGCCATTAATCAACTCGGCGTGACACGAGGACAACTCATCAAAAAATAAGCGGGCTCAAGCTCGCTTATTTTTTGTTATTTGTACATTTTGCTATAATAGTAAATGAACGAAAAAAGAAAGGGTGATTTGTATGCCAGCTGTTGAATCAAATATGTTTCCACTAGGAGAGAAAGCTCCATCGTTTGAACTTGTCAACGTGGTCAATGGACAAATCGTTCGGTTAGAAGACGTCAAATCAGACATTGCAACAGTAATCATGTTCATTTGCAATCATTGCCCATTTGTTAAACATGTTCAAGGGGAGCTTGTCCGTCTCGCCAACGATTATCTACCAAAAGGGATTTCATTTATTGCCATTAATTCGAATGATGTAGAAAAATATCCAGACGATTCGCCAGAAAAAATGAAAGAGGTAGCTGAACAATTTGGATATCCGTTTCCATACTTATTTGACGAAACACAAGAAGTAGCAAAAGCATATCAAGCTGCATGCACGCCAGACTTTTACATATTCAACGGTGCATTACAATGTGTTTACCGTGGTCAACTCGATGATTCACGACCAAGTAACGGAATCCCAGTGACTGGATCTTCTATTCGTACAGCTTTAGATGCATTGCTTTTAGGGAAACCTGTTCCGAAAGAACAGAAGCCAAGCATCGGTTGCAGCATCAAATGGAAAGAAAAATAAAAAAAACATTTGACATTTTTATTTCAAGCCTATATACTTAAGAAGTACCATTTCGTTCGTTATATCAATGATCGTTATAAGCTGCACCTTTGTCAGGTTCATCTTATAAGGACTTGACGAAAGTGTAGCTTTTGTTTTATGAGTAATGAAACGGTGGTCAATTTTTAAAATTGTTTTGGAGGAATTTCACATGAACACAGGTAAAGTAAAATGGTTTAACGCAGAAAAAGGTTTTGGATTCATTGAGACGGACGGAGGTACAGACGTATTCGTTCACTTCACAGCGATCCAAGGTACTGGATTCAAAACGTTGGAAGAAGGCGAAAAAGTAACATTTGACATCGTGAATGGCAACCGTGGGCCGCAAGCGGCAAACGTCCAAAAAGCATAAATAGTCAAACGTACGGGATCTCGCTTTTCGTGAGATCCCGTTTTTATATGCAACGAAACAAATTCTCACTGGCGCAGCTTCGGAGCTGCAAGGACGGAAGAGAGGTAGGGTTTCCGTCGTTTTTGTTTGTTCAACACGCTCATATCAAGAGTGTGTTTTTTTTTAAAAAAGATAAGAAAGTATAAAATTTTGAATTGATGTCTAGCTCCAAGCGCCATCGGCTCGAGTCGCTCCGCCCCACACTGCGGCGGCGACAGCCTCCTCGGTGGGGCTTGTGCGCTCTTCGCCGATAGGCGGCGCTTTGCGCTTTTCTTAATAAAAATACAGAAAATTTGATAAAAAACTATTGAAAAATGATGAATGATTCCATATAATAAACTCATGTTATAAAAATATACATAAGAATGTGAGGTAATGTGACATGAGTGAACTACTCGTCTCTGAACAAACAAACACTTCGACGCTTGAACAAATTAAAGAAATCATCAAACAAAAACATGTTGAACTATTACATTTACAATTTGTTGATATTGAAGGTGTTTTAAAGCACGTCACAGTGACAGCGGAACAACTAGATGATGTAGTAGAAGGAAAAATAATGTTTGATGGATCTTCTATCAAAGGTTTTTCGCCAATCAATCGCTCAGACTTATATTTACTTCCTGATTTACAAACATTTGCAGTACTACCATGGACAGTAGAAGCGGGGTATGCAGAAGCACGTTTTCTTTGCTCTGTGATGAATCCAGACGGAACGTTATTTGATGGCGATCCACGTAACGTATTGAAAAAAACAGTTGAACGAGCGAAACAAAAAGGATATACGATCTCCGTTGGTCCTGAATTAGAGTTTTTCTTGTTTAAAACAGATGAAAATGGAAATCCGACAACAACACCTCAAGATAACGGTGGCTATTTTGAGCCATCACCAAAAGATCTCGGTGAACGAGTTCGCTTAGACATTTATCGTGCATTAAAAGCAATGGGATTTACGATTGAGGCTTCGCATCATGAAGTGGCTGAAGGTCAACATGAAATTAACTTTAAATATGCGGATGCGCTTAGTTCCGCTGATAATGCAACAACATATAAATGGGTTGTAAAAACGATTGCTAAAAAATACGGATTGCATGCCACATTTATGCCAAAGCCGATTTTCGGTATTAACGGTTCAGGTATGCACGTAAACATTTCGCTATTTAAAGATGGAGAAAATGCGTTTTTTGATCCATCGGATGACAATCAATTATCTGAAACGGCATATCAATTTATTGCTGGTTTATTGCACAACGTAAAAAGTTTCGCAGCCATTACGAATCCATTAGTAAACTCATATAAACGTCTCGTCCCAGGATATGAAGCGCCTTGTTATATTGCGTGGTCGGCATCAAACCGCTCCGCATTAATTCGCATCCCTGCAAAACGAGGATTAGCAACACGCGTTGAACTTCGTTGTCCAGATCCATCTGCTAATCCGTATTTAGCGTTTGCAGTTATTGCTGAGGCAGGGCTTGATGGAGTAGAAAAAGAGCTCACTTGCCCAGCACCAATCGACGAAGATATTTTCCATATGACGAATGAACGTCGTAAAGAGCTTCGTATCGAAAACCTTCCAGGTAGTTTAGGGAAAGCGATTGAAGAATTAGAAAATGGAACGATTGGACGTCATACATTAGGCGACCATGTATTTAACGAGTATATCGCAATGAAAAAGAACGAATGGGATAGCTATCGAACAGCTGTTCATGCTTGGGAAATTGAACATTATCAAGCAAAATTTTAAAAGCGAGCGATTGTGCTCGCTTTTTTGCATGTTTTCATTATGTGTTTAAACAACAAATCGTTTATGATGATACATAGAACATAACGAAAGGGTGGTATTGTGTCTAAACGAATCATCGGGATGATTGTGGCGATTTGTGCTGCAACAACATTGCTATGGGCTATCGGCTTAATCGTCACTATTCAAGACCAATTTTTTTACGAAGCTTCCTCAGTAAAACAACCAAAGCAAACAACGTCAAACACAAAGAAAAACGATGCGCTTTCCATTGTCGCACTTGGCGATTCATTAACGCGCGGGACGGGAGATGAAACAGGAAAAGGATATGTTGGCTATGTTGTAGATGAACTAAAAAAACGGACAAATCAACATGTCCAATTCACCAATTTAGCTATTAAAGGACAACGATCTGCACAATTGATTGGCCAACTCAAACAAAAAGAAGTGCAACGTCAATTAAAAGAAGCCGACATCATTTTAATGACGATTGGAGGAAACGACTTATTTCGCGGTGGCGAAGCATTGAGAGACTTATCCACTACGCAATTAGAAAAAGAAAAAGAGAAATTTGCCCAACAGCTACGTACAATTTTTCAGCTTGTTCGCACAGTAAACAACGAAGCGCCCGTATTTTACATTGCTTTATATAATCCGTTCAATGATTTAGATAATGGGAAAGAAACATCTGCCGTTGTACGTAGTTGGAATTATGTGGCATCTGAAGTAGCAGCGGACTATCAATTCATCATTTGTGTTCCGACATATGATTTGTTTGAACTACAAGTAAACGACTATTTATATACAGATAAATTCCATCCTAATAAAGAAGGATATAAACGAATTGGTGAACGTGTTGCCTCACTTATTACGTTAACGAAAGGGGAAAAATAATGGAAGAAACGTTAGTTGTACAACATGTACGAAAAACAATCGGAAAAAAAGAAATTATTAAAGGGCTTTCGTTTTCCTTAAAAAAAGGAGAAGTGTTCGGCTTCTTAGGTCCAAATGGGGCAGGAAAGACAACGACTATTCGCATGCTCGTCGGGTTAATTCGACCGACATCTGGAAAGATTTCAATTTGCGGATATGATTTACAAAAACAATTTACAAAGGCGATCCAACATATAGGCTGTATTGTTGAAAACCCTGAACTTTATCCGTATTTAAGCGGTTGGGAAAATCTTGAACACTTCGCACGAATGGTTCCAGGAATTACAGCTCATCGCATTCAAGAAGTGGTTGAACTCGTCGGTCTACAAAATCGGATCCATGATCTTGTTCGTACGTATTCGCTCGGCATGCGTCAACGCCTCGGTATTGCACAAGCGCTACTTGGAAAACCGACGGTGCTTATTTTAGACGAACCTACAAACGGCTTAGATCCTGTCGGCATTCGTGAAATGAGACAGTTTATTCGCTCGCTTGCTGAAAAAGAACAGTTAAGTGTGCTCGTCTCATCGCATTTATTGAGTGAAATACAACTTATGTGCGATCGTGTGGCGATTATGTCGAAAGGTCAGATTATTCGTATTGATACGGTCGAACATTTACTACAAGAACAAGCTCGGACATATTGGAGCGTTGATCCGATAGATACAGCCAAACAAATACTACAAAATGAAACGACTTTGCTCGGTGAAAAAGATGGAGCGCTCGTGACAATCTATGAATCAAATGAAACGATTGCGCGTTGCAATGCTCGTTTAATTGAAGCAGGGGTATATGTCAGTGGAATTGAACGCAAACTTCCAACACTAGAAGACTTATTTATTGAATTAACGGGAGGGGAAACGATTGATTAATCTTGTATACAATGAAATGTTAAAAATTGTTCGTAAAAAACGCTTGTTTATTATCGCAGCGATCGTTGCTGTTCTCGTTAGCTTATTTACATACGCGCAATTTAAACAAATCGAAACGATTCGAGAACGGATCGGAACGACAGATTGGCGCACACAGCTACAACAACAAATCATCGACACACAAAACCGATTAAACTCAACAGGCATTTCTGAGGAATGGAAAAAGTTTCTTAAAATCCGTTTACAGCAACAACAATATTATTTAGACAACGATATTAATCCGATGGCACCGGGTGCTCCAACATTTATGCGCATGTTTATTGAAAACTCCATTGAGTTATTTTTACCGCTTCTCGTTATGGTCATTGCAGCTGATCTCGTTTCATCAGAGGCAAGTGGAGGAACAATCAAGCTGTTGTTGACACGTCCTGTGAAACGATGGAAAGTTTTAATGAGCAAATATATAGCGATGATTTTATCTACGTCGTTTATCGTATTTTCTGTCGCTCTATTATCATACGCTATCTCTGGCATTGTATTTGGATATGGTGGATGGAATTTGCCGCTTTTAACAGGATTTTCGGTTCAAGGTGAAGAACTAAATACAACAGCTGTTCATCTTATTCCGCAATGGAAATACTTACTTATTGAATTCGGGCTTGCTTTTTTTGTTTCGCTCGTCGTCGGTACGCTTACGTTTATGTTGTCCGTATTAATACGTAGTACAGCCGCGGTGATGGGAATTATGCTTGCTGCCCTTATTTCAGGTGCGATTTTATCAAGCATGGTATCATCGTGGGAGTCTGCGAAATATTTATTTATGGTAAATTTACGACTCACAAGTTATGTTAGTGGAACGGCGCCACCGATTGATGGGATGACACTTTCCTTTTCAATGACTGTGCTCGCCGTTTGGGCGCTTGGTGCACTGATCGTTTCTTTTTATGTATTTACGAAAAGGGATGTTTACTAATGAAAAAAAAGATTTATACGGTCATGGATGCATTACGACACCGAACACCAACGGTTATGGATTTCGACAAATACGCTACATATGCTGTTCTTCTTCCACTCATCCGTCAACACGATGATACATTTGTCTTATTTGAAGTGCGTTCATTTCAATTGCGTCGACAGCCAGGTGAAATTTGTTTTCCGGGTGGAAAAATGGATCCGTGTGATCAAAGTCCACAAGAAACAGCCATTCGGGAAACATGTGAAGAGTTGGGGATTGAAAAAGAACATATTACACATGTCGTTCCACTTGATTATGTGCTTTCACCGTTTGGTATGGTCATTTATCCGTTTGTTGCATTTGTGAATAACGCACACATGCAAATCAATAAAAAAGAAGTGGAAGATGTATTTACCGTCCCGTTATCTTTTTTTATTGAAACGAAACCAAAAATATATCGTGTTCAATTCGAACCAAAGCCCGAAGACGATTTCCCATTTGACGATATTCCTGGAGGAAGACAGTATAATTGGCGACCAAGGCAAATCGAAGAACATTTTTATTACTACAAAGACAAAGTCATTTGGGGATTAACCGCAAAAATTGTGTATCATTTCGTTAGACTTATTGAACAGATGAGGGGAGAATAAGTATGGGACAACCTGTTGATTTAGGATTTGGCATTTCACTTATTGATTTATATGATCTACAAACTGCCCAGCGAACAGGAGCATATGTTTTTCATGAAGAAGAAGTGACGATTATCGAAACAAGTGCGAGCCCTTCTATCCCGCATTTACTTAAAGGACTAGAAGCAATCTCTATTGATTTACACGACGTAAAAAACATTATCGTTACACATATTCATTTAGATCATGCTGGTGGGGCGGGGATGTTACTACAACATTGTCCAAATGCTCGCGTATTCGTTCATCCAAAAGGCATGCGCCATTTAGCTGACCCGTCTCGTCTCATTGCAGGGGCAAAAGCCGTTTATGGCCAATCGTTTGACGCTTTATTTGACCCGATTGTTCCAATTCCTGAAGACCGATTAATTGTAAAAGAAGATGGAGAAACGTTACAAATTGGAAAAAATCGTACACTAACGTTTCTTCATACACCGGGGCATGCGAATCACCATTTCTCTATTTATGATCAAACAAGTAACGGCATTTTTACAGGTGATACAGCCGGTGTCTTTTACCCTCAATTGCTTTCGTACGGTGTTGAGTTATACCTGCCGTCTACATCGCCAAATCAATTTGATCCCGAAGCGATGCGCACATCGATTGAAAGATTTATGACGTTACGTCCAGATCGTATATATTTTGGCCATTTTGGTATGTCAACACATACACAAGTAGTTTGGAATCAACTTCATTACTGGTTACCGCTCTTTGTGCAAATCGGTTATGATGTTGTAAATGAACAAATGAATCTATCTTTTACAGAAAAAACAGAGGCTGTGTCCAATCGTTTATTTGATCATATCCAAACATTTTTGCGCAAACAGCAAGTACCTGATGATGCCGATGTATATAAAATACTTCAGCTCGACTTACAAGTGTGTGCAATGGGTCTTGTTGACTATATAGAAAAACAAAAAAGGTAATTGACGACAAATCATGTTTTCGCTATAATTTCTTTGGCACCCCACTCATACGGAGGAGTACCCAAGTCCGGCTGAAGGGGTCGGTCTCGAAAACCGATAGGGGTGTCAAAGCCCGCGGGGGTTCGAATCCCCCCTCCTCCGCCATATCTCCTCTTTTATTCCTTCTTTGTGATCTTCAACTTTGTTTCTTTATTTCAATTGCGAGGATGTGACAATTTGAAAAAATATTATGTCGTTTGGGAAGGGGCGAAAACAGGCATTTTTTCTTCTTGGGACGAGTGTAAACCGTACGTTATTGGCGTTCCGGGGGCGAAATATCGCTCATTTCCATCGAAAGAAGAAGCAGAACAAGCATTTGCGTCTAGTCCGTTTGTAAACCGAACGAAAAAAAATAAAGCGCATGCAACAAACTATGTAGAGGAAAGCATTTGCGTAGATGCGGCATGTAGCGGAAATCCAGGATGGATGGAGTATCGAGGAGTACATACGAAAACAGGGAAAGAGTTGTTTCATGTTGGGCCGATGATCGGAACAAATAACATTGGGGAGTTTTTAGCCATTGTTCACGCATTAGCATGGTTACAACAACAAAACAAAAGTTTGCCGATTTATTCTGATTCGGCAACAGCTATCAAATGGGTAAAAGGAAAAAAGGCGAATACAACGCTCGTTCGCAACGCTGAAACAGAACGTGTCTGGCAACTTGTTGAGCGTGCTGAAGCGTGGTTGCGCACGCACCATTATACAAATGAAATTATGAAATGGGAAACCGAGCAATGGGGAGAAATTAAAGCAGATTTCGGACGAAAGTGAAAGGAGAGGGATATTAACCTTCTCCTTTTTGCATGTCATCGAGTTGTTGTTTTAGTTTTTGTTTATCCAATTGTTCACCGATGATAACAAAATGTAACGGGACATTCATTTCCTCTTTCATATAGAGCGGTGTACCGTATGCATACTGAAAGGAGTAAACTCCACTTGTATGAGTAAAACGTAAAAATCCTTTCATGCGGTAAATAGTATCAGGAAGTTGTCGTACCCAGTGTTCGAACACGTCTAAGTCAATTGGGCTTGCAAATGTATGTACGTATGTTTGAATGCGTAGTCTTTCGATGTTCATTCGCTCATGCTCGTTTCTCATCCGCTTCGATAACAAATGAATATCTTCGATTCGTACATTAGAAAACGTTGTGAAAATTGTGCGCGCTTCGCTGTTGATCGTTTGTAACTCAAACGATAATTTCGCTTGTTCATCTGGACGTAATATATCTGTCTTATTGACAATTAATACATCCGCGTGACGAACTTGTTCTTTTAACAACATTTGCAGAGGAATGGAGAGTTGTTGACGATTCACCCAACGTGTTGCGTCGATTGTCGTAATAATGCCTCCCATTTGAATGCGATCAGCAAACAATGGCGACATACACGCATCGAGCACTTCAACAGGATGAGCTACCCCTGTCGTTTCAACATAAATGACGTCTAACTCATGTTGTTGAAGAAGTGAATGAAGTTCTACTTCAAATTGATCTTGAATGGTGCAACATACACAGCCGCTTAATAACTCACTTAACACAGCATCTTTTGAAACCGCATGCGAATCAATAGATACTTGACCGATTTCATTCATTACCACCGCCACTTTCCGTCCACGTTCTTTTTCATTTTGTAGTAGTCGCCTTAATAATGTCGTTTTACCACTTCCAAGAAATCCGGATAAAATATATACCTCTGTATGCATAAAATACCCCTTTCTACATGTTCCTTTTTGATCATAGTCAAAAAAGACAAAAATCACAAGAAATAATTTTTCAAAAAAGTATTTACAAGCCTTTTTCTTTACAAAATCTTTACTTGTTTATATAAGTATATGCTTATATAATGATTAATGGATGAAGGAGGGAGGTATATGCAGCACATCGAAGAGACAGCAAATATGCTAAAGCTATTAGGCGATAAAACAAGATTAATGATTTTAGCTATATTAAGTGAAACTGATTGTTGTGTGTGTGAGCTTGTTGAGATGCTACAAATGAGTCAGCCAGCTATTAGCCAGCATTTACGAAAATTAAAAGACAACGATTTAGTGAAAGAGACAAAAAAAGCGCAATGGGTGTTTTATTCATTAAATAAACAACATGAATTTTATCCAATGATGAAATGCATTTTCGCTTATCTGCCAGATCCAAAAGAACACATTCGTCAACTTGAGAAAAAAGGAATGCGCATTCGTTGTGAATAAAAAGAGAGGAGTGGTTTTTTGCTTTCCGTTACTCTTGCATCATTGATTTTTCTTATTACCCTCGTTTTTGTCATTTGGCAACCGCGCAATTTATCCATTGGTTGGTCTGCCTGCGGTGGCGCCTTATTAGCATTGCTTGTTGGAGTCGTTGATTTCCAAGATGTTATGGATGTAACGAACATCGTTTGGAATGCGACGCTTGCTTTTATTGCGATTATCATTATTTCTTTAATTTTAGATGAGATTGGCTTCTTCGAATGGGCAGCGTTACATATGGCGCGTGCGGCTAAAGGAAATGGAATTAAAATGTTTATATTTGTTTCCATTCTCGGTGCACTCGTGGCGGCGTTTTTCGCAAACGATGGTGCCGCACTCATCTTAACACCGATCGTATTAGCCATGGTACGCGCATTACAATTTGATGAACGAAACGTATTGCCATTTATCTTAGCAAGTGGATTTATTGCGGATACGACATCGTTGCCGCTTGTTGTCAGCAACCTTGTCAATATTGTATCTGCAGACTTCTTCCGCATTAGTTTTGGTGAGTACGCATCGCGTATGATTGTTCCAAACTTTTTCTCGCTCGCGGCGAGCATCGGGGTGCTTTACTTATATTTTCGAAAGGACATTCCGAAACGCTACAATTTATCGCATATCAAACAACCATCTGAAGCGATTAAAGACGTGCGCATGTTTCGATTGTCGTGGATCGTTCTTGCGGTTTTATTAATCGGCTATTTTGTCGGTGAATTCGTAAACATCCCTGTCTCGTTTATTGCTGGTGCTGTCGCGTTATTGTTTTTATGGATGGGAAGACGGAGCCCAGCTGTACACGTGAAACAAATATTAAAGGGAGCACCGTGGGCTGTCGTCTTTTTCTCGATTGGGATGTATGTTGTTGTATACGGATTACGCAACGTAGGATTGACGACCATTCTAGCAGATATGATCGAAGCGGCCGCAAATCAAGGGCTGTTTATGGCGACGATTGCCATGGGGTTTATCGCAGCGATTTTATCGTCTGTTATGAACAACATGCCGACAGTCATGATTGATGCGCTAGCGATAGCTGATACGAATACGACGGGAATCATTCGGGAAGCGCTAATTTATGCAAATGTAATCGGTTCGGACTTAGGACCGAAAATTACGCCAATCGGTTCACTTGCTACACTTCTTTGGTTACATGTGCTTTCAACAAAAGGAGTAAAAATTACGTGGGGCACTTATTTTAAAAATGGTTTAATTTTAACCATCCCAACATTATTTATTACTCTCGTTGGGTTATATATATGGTTACTTATTATTCATTAAAAGGAGTCGATTGAAATGAAAAAAGTAATTTATTTCTTATGTACAGGGAACTCCTGCCGTAGCCAGATAGCAGAAGGATGGGCAAAAAAATATCTTGGTGACGAATGGGAAGCATATAGCGCCGGCATTGAGGCGCATGGTTTAAATCCGAACGCAGTCAAAGCGATGAAAGAAGTAGGAATCGATATTTCAAACCAAACATCAGACATTATCAATGAAGAGATTTTAAACAGAGCCGATTTAGTCGTTACATTATGTGGACATGCGGCAGATCATTGTCCAGTCACACCACCGCATGTCAAACGTGTTCATTGGGGATTTGACGATCCAGCTAAAGCAGAAGGAACAGAGGAAGAAAAATGGGCCGTCTTTCAACGCGTCCGCGATGAAATTGGGGCACGAATTAAACGATTTGCCGAAACGGGAGAATAAATAAGAGGAAAAACAAGAAGCCGGGAAGAAACGTCCTGGCTTCTTTTCTTAATATAACGAAAATATATTGTTTTCAGATAAAAAAGAGCATAAAATGATTAAAGTATAGTTTTTGTTGTTTTCGCTGTTATCCACCCTAAACGATATATATTTTACGAATAAGGGAGAGATGTTTTTGTGCCAGTAAAAAATATAAAAACGTATATTCTTTTATTTTTAACTGCTACGATTTGGGGTGGTGCCTTTGTTGCTGGAAAAATCGCAACGACGACTTTACATCCTGTGTCAGTTGCTTTTTTTCGCTTTTTCGGTGCTAGTTTGATTTTGTTTCCATTATTGTACTGGAAAGAGCCGAATAGACCAACTCCGACGAGAAAAGATTGGATCGTGTTAGCGCTCCTCGGTTTAACGGGAGTGTTTTTATACAACATTTTCTTTTTTATAGCTACAAAATATGCACCAATTGTCAAAAGCTCATTAGTCATTGCAGTCAATGCTCCATTGATTACATTGTTGTCTGCAATATTTTTGAAAGAAAGATTGAACGGAAGAAGTATATTTGGCATGTTGCTCGCTGTATTTGGGGCTGTATATATTATTACAAACGGTCATCCGTCCGTACTTATCGAAATCGGTGTTGCTCCGATCGATCTTGTGCTAGCAGGGGCATGTCTCAGCTGGAGTACATATTCGGTCATTGGAAAAGTGGCAATGAAAACATATAGTCCGCTTGCGGCAACAACGTACGCAACAGGTTTTGGAACGTTATTTTTAGCACCTTTTGCGCTATACTATACTTCTTTTACATCTGTCCAAATGAGTGGATGGGATGTGTGGTTAAGCGTACTGTACGTTGCCGTTGTCGTTTCGGCTATCAGCTTCGTTTGGTGGTATAACGGTATTCAAAAAGTCGGAGCTTCAACCGCTTCAGTTTTCATTAATGTCATGCCGATTTCTGCTACGGTGATGGGAACGATCTTTTTTAATGAACATTTGACAATCACTCATATCGTTGGAGCGGCGTTTGTATTTAGCGGTATTTTGTTTAACATTTACAGTAAACAAGAAAAAGTGATGTTCCCTCTCATTAAGAAAGGGGCGAATATATGATTTGGGGGCAGGGGAAATGTGGAAAGGATATAGCCTCGTATTGTTATCGGCAACGGGATTTGCGTTTATTCCCATCTTTGCATTATACGCATATGACAACGGTGTCACTGTGACAACTCTGTTGTTTTTACGCTTTGCATTGGCTGCGCTTTTCTTTTTTCTGTATTTATGGCTCTTCACCACAAGTTGTACTTGATCATTTAAGATCGGTGTGCATATAGAAAATAGGGGTACAAAAAATGCGAATTTTCCTGTATGGTAAAGGTGACCAAACCAAACCATTGGAGGAAAATTCGC
>NZ_SDLH01000089.1:0-429 GCF_013096955.1 Anoxybacillus sp. EFIL
CGGCGCGACGACCAGACGTTGCCGGGAGCCCCTCGGTCGGGTTCGAGCACCATCCGGCATGTCTTCGCCACCCATTCGCCGCACAGTTCCGTCGGCTGGCACCACGCTCCGAGGCAGCGCAGCACCCCTCCGGGCTCATCCACCTTCCACAACGCCCCCGCCGCGAAATCGAGCTTTGCGCAGATCGCCTGCAATACCTTCAGCGCGACTTCGTCAAAGCTCACTGCTTCCCCGAGGATGCGCGCCACCTCGTATTGCGAGCTCAAATGCCGCTGTGCCCGTTCGCGGGCGACGATCTCGACTTCGAGTTCGAGGGCGTGCCCGCTTACCTGCCGGTACAGGCTGCCGTTCTCGTAGATCCGTCCGACCTGCGCCGCGAGGATGCGCAGCAATTTCTCGTCGTCCGCGGTAAAACCGCCCTCCCCCTGC
>NZ_SDLH01000090.1:0-429 GCF_013096955.1 Anoxybacillus sp. EFIL
GCATCAGGGTAAGACAGGCGTTCTTTGCGCCTGCAATGGGAATCTGGCCACTAAGCTGGCCGTTTCCGGTCACGATAATCTGGTCCATATGTTCTAACTGCCCTCGCTCGAGTTCTTGTTGTTTTTGGCCTCATCCGCTGCACCGGCTGACCGCGCACGCGCCTGTGCCTTGCGCTTGGCCATATTCGCCTTGAGCGCGGCCTTGAGCCTGTCTTCCCGCGCCTGTGGGGTCGATTTCCCGGATGAAGGTTTCTGCGTCATGACCACTTCCTATCCCAGAGGCAAAAAAGGGTCCAGATTGCGCTTGCACCGATTTCCGTTTGAGTCTAATCACCCGCCACGTCGATCAAGACACCCCGGCGCTGTGGTAGCTCAGTGGTAGAGCACACCCTTGGTAAGGGTGAGGTCGAGAGTTCAATCCTCTCTCAC
>NZ_SDLH01000091.1:0-429 GCF_013096955.1 Anoxybacillus sp. EFIL
ACTTCGGCCAGATATCCTCTCCGCGCCAATCCGGTCGCTGTGCGCAGCTTGGCGTCGATCGCTTCCAGCAATCCAGCAGGAAGTGCACCGGGCGCGCGCAGCTCTTCCGGACGTGCCTCGGCTTCGGATGGGCCTTGGGCCACGGTCTCCGCCAGCCAATCCACCGCCTCGGACGGCAACAGAATCGACGACGGAGCAACTTCGGGGTTCAGCGCGATGCCGATCCCCTGCCCGGCCAGCATGCCGACAATCGACCGGCCTGACAAAGCAGCATAGGGTACGGCGCGGCCAGAAAATGCGCCCAGTCTCTCTTCGGTGTCGAACACCAGCACAAACCGTGCATCGCCCAGATCGAAGAGTTCCGGTTCTGCCTGATCGCCTTCGGCTTCGCGCGCAAGCATGAGAAACAGCTCTGCTTCGGCCAGCCTG
>NZ_SDLH01000092.1:0-428 GCF_013096955.1 Anoxybacillus sp. EFIL
TCAGTGTGTAGACAAAGTCTGTGGCGCATGGGTGATCGGGCCCGCTCACTCTCTTGACGACCAGCAAAGAAGTAGATCACGTCCGCTCCAAAACGCGACGCGGGCAGGGGGCAAACATCTGGGTATTTCAATGAAGGGAGACTTGTGCCCCCTGTTTTTCCCCGCGTCTGCGCTTTTCCGCTGAGCAGGTCGTCAAAGGAGCTCGCCTGGCCCATCACTCCATGCCCGACTTTATCTCCACCTTCGGTTGATCAATATGCAGGCCTTCCGGCCTGACAATTATGGAAACGTTTCCTTGCGGAATCTCATTGATAACAGAGTACATTTTGTCTTCAGTCTGAAACACCGTGGCTTCGGCGTTATTTCACATGCGCTTCCGTTTGGCCTGTACCAGCGATTCAAAGGCGGGATGCATGATCAACTTAGGC
>NZ_SDLH01000093.1:0-427 GCF_013096955.1 Anoxybacillus sp. EFIL
CCATTTCGATATGGCTTCCAGTTAGTTCTTGGGATACGTATAACCAACTTGTAGGGGTTTTCCAGCACTGTAAGGCCTCGTTTAAACGGGACGTATCCCGAAGAAATGCCGGGTACAACACTGGTGCTTACACGTGAGTCATGAACTGCAAATGGCGTAAATTCTCCCATTTGATCGTCATATAAAAACCGCTGGGGAGGAATGTTAAGCGTATTTCCTGCCAGGTCCGTAACGATGAAATTGAAGGTGAATTCTTCATCAAGATCACTTGAGGGCATGCCAGCCTGGGTGTTCATATCTTTAATCCACGGATAGAACGCACGTTTATTGGCTGTGTCATAACTCAGGTTATTGTCGGAGACCACAGAACCATTACTTCGTTTAATGACAAGACGGATCTTGTCAATTCCACTAGCACCCTCAATAC
>NZ_SDLH01000094.1:0-425 GCF_013096955.1 Anoxybacillus sp. EFIL
GTCCGAACCCACCACCAGCATGGCGGCAGACAAGAGTCCGCGGCTGTCACCGCCAACATCCGCAGCCTTGTTGAGCGCGTTCAGCAAGCGGACATCCATAGCCCCGTCACTGCCCAGGAAGCCATCGAGACAGGCATCCAGAACTGCCTCGGAGGCCAGTAGGTTTCCGGCCACAATGACACCCGGCGCACTCCGCACACCGGCGGTTGGGATGCTGTTGGCACCGGTGAAAAACCCGGTGCTTCCGCGAGGGTCGAGTGCGGAAAGTTGACGTTCATCGCGACCACCATCCGCTGTGACGATCTGCTGAACAGCGACTTCGGCCGACGCTCCATCGCGCATGAGGGACAAGACATTCTGGCCCCACATGGTGCTGGGCAAAGAACCTTGCGAGGCCGACAGCCCCGATTCGGCGTCTCCACGCA
>NZ_SDLH01000095.1:0-425 GCF_013096955.1 Anoxybacillus sp. EFIL
ATTCAGCCTCGTGCCCGATGGCATCGGGGAATTGGCCAACCTCAAGACCGTATCGCATGATGCTTTCGAAACTTGCCCCGGCCACAATCGCAGGAGCGGAAAGCGCATAGATCTGTCGAAACCGGCTGTTGCAGATCACAAGCCGATCATCGGCGTCGTAAAGCACAAACGCATCCCGCAAGGCTTCGACCGCCTTTTCAAGATTGGCGCGCGCCGCAGCAGCTTCTGCCGCCGCCCGACGCAACGACTCGGCCTGTTCGCGCTGGTGGGTTATATCGACCTCGACCGCCAGGTAACGTTCAACCGCACCGCTTTCGTCATGCAAAGGCTGAATGTCGATCGACAGCCAGTATTCCCGACCGCTGCGTGATTTGTTCAGCAGTTCCACCTGACCCGGCTCGCCCTTGTTCAGGGCGGCGCGTATC
>NZ_SDLH01000096.1:0-424 GCF_013096955.1 Anoxybacillus sp. EFIL
GAGGCAGAGAACATCAGCGTGTTCAGCACGATCACCAGCGCAAAACCCAGCCACAAGGCCTGCGACGGCAGATTCATCGCCATCAAAAGCCGCGCCACATCGCGCGGCGCTGTCACGGTGTTGACCGCCAGCCGAAGGAACCCCGCCAACGTCACGCGGCCGCCCCGCGATACGCCGCAAGCATGCCCGAGATCCAGAACCACATGAAAACACAGAACCAGATCAGGCCGACGATGGTCAACTGAATGCCCGCGCCGATATACCCCGCAACCAACCCGTTCAGCAGGATCAACGGCGACGATGCCAAAAGGCTCCAGAACAACGCGATCCGCGCATTGTAGGACGGCCCTTTGCCGCCGATCGCCCGGGCGATCAGGTGTGCAACAAAGGCCAGCACGTAAAACAACAACGGTGCGAGAAACAC
>NZ_SDLH01000097.1:0-424 GCF_013096955.1 Anoxybacillus sp. EFIL
TCCCAGCCCTTGCCGACCTCGCCGAGCACCTTGGAGGCCGGCACCCGGCAATCGTCGAAGAAGATCTCGTAGGTGTGGTAGCCACGGTTGCTCACGCATTTCGGCCCGCGGCGCACGGTCATCCCGGGCGTGCCCTTGTCCACCAGGAAGGCGGTCACCGCGTTGCGCTTGCGGCCGTTGTGCTCGTAGCTGTCGGTGACGGCGAAGACGATGGCGAAGTCGGCGTGCCCGGCGTGGCTGATGAAGTGCTTGCTACCGTTTATCACGAAGGCGTCGCCGTCGCGCACCGCGCGGGTCTTGATCGAATTGGCGTCGGAGCCGGCGCCCGGCTCGGTGAGGGCGAAGCAATCGGTCTTTTCGCCCTGCACGCAGGGCAACAGGTAGTCGCCGAGCTGTTCTCCGGTGCAGGCCATGAGGATCTTCG
>NZ_SDLH01000098.1:0-424 GCF_013096955.1 Anoxybacillus sp. EFIL
GGCTTGCATGGCAAGCTGGGCCGTGGCGTGAAATGTCGGATCTGGTCTAAAGTTCATGGTGTCCTCCCTTTGAAAATTGGCCCGCGCTGGGCTTAAACTGAAAACGGTCCTTTCTTATTGGTGATGTGACTAAGGCCTCCTCAAACCTCGGGCACGTTGCAGAGCTGAATGGCGCCGCTGACGCGGTTGGCCAAGCCTATCAGGTTTTGGCCGATCTCGGCCCGGTATGTGCTGCCGAACCTGCGGATCGGCCCAACGGCGCCGACGCTGAACGTGGCCCCGATATTGCCGATGGACACGGGTGCCGCGACGCTGGCGATACCAATGTCGATTTCCTGATCGCAATCGGCAAAGCCGCGTTTGACGATCTCTGTGAATTCGTGGCGCAGGTCTGCCTCTGTGGTCTTGGTGAACTCGGTATAGT
>NZ_SDLH01000009.1:0-101479 GCF_013096955.1 Anoxybacillus sp. EFIL
AAAATGGAAGGAACGAATAACAAGATCAAGCTGATCAAACGTCGGGGATATGGATACAGAAATATCCAGCGTTTTGCATTACGGGTTCGGTTAGAAACGACTAACATACTTTAATGGCAGGTGCAAGTACATCTTTTGGTGATGAACCAAAAAAAAACGGTCAATACATTTCGTAATTTTTTCACTTTAAAGAAAAAACAGGCGCATAAAAGCACCTGTTTACTTTCCTGGCAATGTGCCGATTTCGTATAAAAAAATTGCTAAACATAACACGCCGATCAGACTTGGGATCCATATTTTCATTTTTATCTTTTTCTTAGAAAAGCCGTAGCGTTTTTCTATTTTATGCAAAAAAACAAATCCAAAGACAACGATAAAAATTTTAATGGCACTTTGTACAATTGTTATATCCACATACGTTTCGATAAAGTAATCTATCATTCTTCCAAAGATGAGAGCGAAAATAAGAAAAATGAAAAAGCTAAAGCTCATTGACAATTCACCTTTGATTTACTCATTCGTTTCTTGCAGTTGTTCGTTGAGGCGTTCGAAAAATAAGTCGGCTTCGCGTTCTTCTTCTTGTTCATCCCATTGCGGCAAAGGCGGAAGTTCGTCTAACGTCTTTAAGCCAAAGTAGTCTAAAAACTCTTTTGTTGTCCCATATAAAATCGGGCGACCTGTTCCTTCCGCTCGACCTACTTCTTTAATTAACGCTTTTCCTAATAGTGTTTGAAGCGGTTTATCGCTTTTGACGCCGCGAATTTGTTCAATTTCTGCCCGCGTGATCGGTTGGCGATAGGCGATGATCGCTAACGTTTCAAGCGCTGCTTGTGACAACGATGACGTTGTTGGCGACTCAACGAGCTTTTGTAAATATGGCGCGCATTGTTTTTTCGTCACAAGCTGAAGCGTTCCTGCCATTTCAACAACAGTAATACCGCGCTCTGTTGTTTCGTACATACGTTTCAACTGTTGCACGAGTTCATAGACACGCTCTTCTTGTATATCAAGCACATCCGCCATTTGTTTATACGTCAATCCTTCTTCACCCGCCGCAAACAGTAACGCTTCCATAATGGCCAATTCATTCATATGCATCACCTTTTTCGTCGAATGTATAAATCAGCAAAATTGTTTTCTTGCTCGACAATAATTTCGTCTCGTTTCATTAGTTCAAGCAAAGCTAAAAACGTCACGACAATTTGCTCGCGATCGTCATACGGAAATAAATCATAAAAGTTCGTTCGCTCTCCGTTTTTTAATATTTGTAAAATTTCTTCCATTCGTCTTCCGATTGGAATTTCTTGACGCGCCACTTTCGTATGAAGCGGCTTTTGTAATTTTTTGCGCCGCAACAATTTGGCAAGCGCTCCAAGCATATCATACAAATCTACATCAAGCGCAAGTGGAGCACCATTCGCCGCATAAGCGGTTAAATCGCTCGGCGGTTTCGTAAATAAAAGCGCTCGCTCTTCTTCCCGCTCGCGCAACTGCTTCGCTGCTTCTTTAAACTTTTTATACTCGATTAACTGTTGCATTAATTGTTCGCGCGGATCTTCTTCGATAAATAATTCTTGATCCTCTAGCGTTTCTTCGTGTTTTGGCAACAACATTTTACTTTTCATTTCAATGAGCGTTGCTGCCATCACTAAATATTCACTCGCTACATCGAGCTGCAATTGTTTCATCGCATGAATGTAAGCCATATATTGCTCCGTAATTTGCGCAACAGGAATATCATAAATATCAATTTCATATCGATGAATTAAATGCAACAATAAATCAAGTGGCCCTTCAAATTGATCTAATTTTACATGATAATGCACATTGATCCCACCTTTTTTCACAACTAATAGTATAATACACGTAAGCATATGAAAAAAGGGGGCTTTCACTTGTATCCAAAGGCATATATCGAATATTTACTTCACTTCCATGCCACGCGCGACTATTTCGAATGTCATGAAGTGCTAGAAGAGCATTGGAAACAAACAAAGGAACATATATGGATCGGTCTCATTCAGCTTGCCGTTGGCATGTACCATTATCGCCGAGGAAATATCGCTGGTGCAAAACGAATGTTCACGAAAGCCATGCGTGCATGTCAAAAAGAAAAACAAGCATACGAAGCACTTGGCATACATGTCGAGCAACTTGTATCTCTGCTTCATACGTACGTGAAGCGAATAGATGATGGACAACCGTATGAAAGTATTTGTCTTCCAATTCACGATATTTCTTTGTTGCACATATGTCAACAACAATGCGATGTAAAAGGGGTTGTATGGGGAGAAAAAAGCGATATGTCAAACGAATATATTATTCATAAACATAAGTTGCGCGACCGAAGCGATGTCGTTGCTGAGCGTGAACGGCAAAAGCAAAAAAGACAGGGACGTTGATCCCTGTCATTGTTCACATTTATCCAAAAATGGAGCGGTCATGTCATTGGCGCATAACGACTTATTTGGATACAATTCTTTTAACGCTTTCACCATTTGCTTTCCAATACCTTGATGGCGATGGGATGGATTGACGCTAATATGTTGCACTTCAACCGCATGTTCGCGCACAATTACGCCGATAATGCCAATAAAATCTTCTTCTTGCTTCCATAAAAACAGCTGCCAATCGTCGTTTGTTTCATAGTTTTTCATCGTTTGTTGAAGCTGTTTTAAGTCTTTTTCATTTGGCATAAACGACAAAAGACCCATCGCAATTTTCTCATAGTTTTTTCGATAGCGAACTAGCATATGAATCCCTCATTATCGACAAGACTTATTGTTTACTCGCTATTGCTATTATAAACGGTCTTGCCGCTTTTTTAAACATTTTTTAAGAAAATGTGCGCATGACATTCGCCATTTCAATGGCGCTGAGCGCTGCCTCCCAACCTTTATTTCCTGCTTTCGTCCCAGCGCGCTCAATCGCTTGTTCAATCGTATCTGTCGTCAACACTCCAAAAATGACCGGAACGCCTGAAGAAAGAGCGGCGTGCGATGTTCCTTTCGCTACTTCATTACATACGTAATCGTAATGGCTCGTCGCTCCGCGAATGACGGCACCAAGTGTAATGACAGCGTCGTATTTTTTCGACTCCGCCATTTTTTTCGCGACAAGCGGAATTTCAAATGCCCCTGGTACCCATGCGACATCAATATGTTGTTCCTCTACTCCGTGACGTTTTAATCCGTCCAGTGCCCCGCTAAGCAATTTACTTGTAATAAATTCATTAAATCTCGCAACAACAATGCCAATCTTTAATCCTGTGCCAACTAAATTTCCTTCATATACGTTCATGTTTTTCTCCTCCTTTAAAAGTGCAACATATGTCCTAGTTTTTCGTATTTTGTGCGCAAATAGCGCTCATTATGGCGCTTCGCTGGCATTTGCAACGGCACGCGCTCAATGACTTCTAATCCGTACCCTTTCAATCCGGTAATTTTACGCGGATTGTTCGTCAATAAGCGCATTTTTGTCACACCTAAATCTTTTAAAATTTGCGCACCGATTCCATAATCGCGCAAGTCTGGCGCAAAACCTAATTTTTCGTTCGCTTCAACCGTATCGTATCCTTGTTCCTGCAACTTATAAGCGCGCAATTTGTTTAACAAGCCGATGCCGCGTCCTTCTTGACGCATATATAGCAATACTCCCCGCCCTTCTTCTTCAATTTGCGCTAAAGCAGCATGAAGTTGCGGACCGCAATCGCAACGGTGAGAGCCGAATACATCACCTGTCAAACATTCGGAATGAACGCGCACGAGCACAGGTTCATCTGGAATGATTTCACCTTTAACGATGGCGATATGTTCTTTTCCGTCTAACGTATTGGAATATCCGATCACTTTAAATTCGCCAAAATCGGTTGGTAACGTAATTTCCACTTCGCGTTTGACAAGCTTTTCTTTTCGATTGCGATAGGCGATTAAATCTTTAATCGTAATCATTTTCATATCGAATTGTTCCGCAATTTTCTTTAAATCCGGCACGCGCGCCATCGTTCCATCATCCTTTATAATTTCACAAATGACACCTGCTGGCTTTGCTCCACAAAGACGGGCTAAATCGACAGCTGCTTCCGTATGCCCCGCGCGGCGCAATACCCCGCCTTTTTTCGCAACAAGCGGAAAAATATGACCTGGTCGTTTAAAATCGCTTGCTTTTGCTTCTGGATTCAGCATCTCTTGAATGGTCAGCGAGCGTTCAAATGCGCTAATGCCTGTCGTCGTTGCTTTATGGTCAATGCTGACAGTAAAAGCTGTTCCGTGCGCATCTGTATTATGGTTAACCATTGGCGCTAAATCGAGCCGATCAGCTAATTCTTCGGTAATCGGCACGCAAACGAGACCGCGCCCGTGCGTAATCATGAAGTTAATGACTTCCGGCGTTGCTTTTTCTGCAAGCGCTACAAAATCCCCTTCATTTTCACGATCTTCGTCATCGCAAACGATAATAATTTTCCCTTGCATTAAATCGTAAATCGCTTCTTCAATTGTATGGAACATCAGCGCTCACTCCTTATATCCGTGCTCTTGCAAAAATTGCATCGTCAATCCTTCACGTTTCCCGCTAACGAACTGTTCAACATATTTACTAATCAAGTCACATTCAATATTGACAATATCGCCAACTTTTTTGGCACCTAAAATCGTCGCTTCACGCGTATGCGGAATGAGCGAAATCGTAAACGTTCGATCTGTTAAACCGAAAATCGTTAAACTTGTGCCGTCAACAGCTACAGAACCTTTTAAAATCATATATTTGCGCAAATGGCTCGGCACTTCGATGTCATAGTACACAGCGTTTGCGACAGGCTGTTTACGAACGATGCGTCCAACACCATCTACGTGTCCCGAAACGAAATGTCCGCCAAAGCGACCGTTCGCAGCCATCGCCCGCTCTAAATTGACTTTCGCTCCTACCACAAGCGTTCGAAGCGACGTCGCTCGCACTGTTTCAGGCATCACATCGACAGTAAAAAAGCGATTAGTAAACGATGTGACTGTTAAACAAACGCCGTTGACGGCAATGCTGTCACCGAGCTGTACGTCTTGTAGCACTTTTTTTGCCTCGATCGTCAAAACGATCGCTTCCCCTGTTTGTTTCATTTGTTGAATCGTTCCGATTTCTTCAATAATCCCTGTAAACATCGCGATCATCCTTTAGCAACGATTTTTATGTCTGGTCCGATCCTTTCGACATGTTTCACTTGTAAACGGAGCGCATCTATCATTCGTCCAAATCCTTCTCCACCGATGGCAGAAGAAGCTTCATTCCCCCCAATCAACATCGGTGCGATATACGCAATCACTTGTTGAACGGAACGAGAACGTAAAAAACTACCGTGCACTTGCGCTCCACCTTCAACAAATATGGACATGACGTTTCGCTTGCCGAGCTCAAGTAAAAGAGACGGAACATCAATTTTATTTTCATTCATGCGAATCATTTGTACATCAGCCTGTTCATACGGCTTCATTTGTTCTTCAGTGACGTGATGTCCGACGACGATCCATGTCGGAGCCATCTTGTCTGTCACAACGTTCGCATGAAGCGGTGTGCGCAAATGTGTATCAAGCACAACACGAATCGGTTGTTTTCCTTCATGACCGAAACGAACAGTTAAGCTCGGATCGTCGGCTAAAATCGTGCCGACACCGACAACGATCGCATCATGCATTCGTCGCTCGCGATGCACATCACGCCGCGCTTCTTCCGACGTAATCCACTTGCTTTCCCCTGTTCTTGTTGCAATTTTCCCATCTAAACTCATCGCATACTTTAACGTGACATAAGGCATTTTCGTTGAAATATAATGAAAAAACATTTCGTTTAACGCATCCGCTTCTTCTTTCAATACGCCGACGGTAACATCGATGCCCGCTCTCTTCAATTTTTCAATGCCTTTTCCCGCAACAAGCGGATTCGGGTCCGTCGTCGCAACGACGACGCGCTTTACCTTTTTTTCAATTAATAAATCGGCACAAGGAGGGGTTCTACCGTAATGACTACACGGCTCAAGCGTCACATAAACCGTCGCTCCTTCCGCTTTCTCCCCTGCCATGCGCAACGCATGTACTTCCGCATGCGGTTCCCCTGCTTTCAAGTGCGCCCCAAAGCCGACAATTTCACCATGTTTTACAACAACTGCACCAACAAGCGGGTTTGGCGACGTTTGTCCACGTGCTGATTCCGCCAATTGCAACGCCAAGCGCATATATCGTTCGTCCATATCGCACCACCTTTCCAGTATGAATAAAAAAACCCTAGGAACGACGTCCTAGGGCAAGATGTATGTAAAGATCGCCTTTTTTGCATAGCAAAAATAACCCATCGCCAAGCTTATTTTTTCCAATAAGTGACGTGAGTTTTTGGCAATCCTTCTCCCATCCAGACTATACTGTCGGCTCCGGAATTGCACCGGATCATGCCTTAACGGCTCGCGGGCTAAGAAACATCCGTTTCATTACCGCCGGTCGGGAATTTCACCCTGCCCCGAAGGATGCGCGTATTCCATTTTTATTCATTATATCACAATAAAACGAAATGTCTATGACTTTGCAATAAACAACCAATACATTGCTCCCCAAACGAAACTAACGAGTAAAAGGATGAAAAATAACGCCCAGTTTTTTTTCATCTCTTCATCCTTCCTTTAACTTTATTGTTCGTCCCACACCTTCACTTCTTTCATGACATCTCCATTTTTCATCGCCTTTACAACGTCCATGCCATCGGTGACTTGACCGAATACGGTATGCACACCATCTAAATGCGGCTGTGGTTCATGGCAAATAAAAAATTGGCAACTTCCTGTATCACGACCTCGATGGGCCATCGATATCGCACCTTCGATATGTTTATGTGGATTGTTGTCTGTTTCGCACGGAATGGTATAACCTGCATCGCCTGTTCCATTTCCAATCGGACAGCCACCTTGGCTTACAAATCGCTTAATGACACGATGAAACGTCAACCCGTTATAAAATCCTTCATTCGCTAGTTTTTCAAAATTGGCGACTGTTGTTGGCGCTTCATTCGGGAATAGTTCAAATTGCACCTTTCCACCATTCTCCATTAAAATATATCCTTTTTTCTTCATGAAACTTTTCCACCTTTCTATCGTAAAAACAAGTGTAGCTTCATTTTACTACATTTCGCTTCTATGTTCACGCAAATGTTTGTACAATAGTACAGAAAGAGATTGAAGGAGGTTGTCAAATGAAAAAGTGGTTTACGATATTTATTTTACTGTTGTTTATGATTCCGTCAGTTAGTTTTGCTGATGCGATTGAAGGAGACGTCATTATTACGCTCGGAGAAAATTTAACAGAGCAGCAAAAGCAACAAATATTAAAAGAAATGAATGTACCGGAAAACGCTGAAATCATTACGGTCACAAATGCAGAAGAACATAAATATCTCGGCGACATTATTCCGAAAGGACAAATCGGAACGAAAGCCATTTCGTCATCAAAAATTACGATTGGAGCACCAGGTTCAGGTCTGCAAGTCGAAACAAATAACATTAACTGGGTAACAAAAGAAATGTATATGAACGCGCTCATTACTGCAGGAGTGAAAGATGCAGTCATTTACATTACCGCACCGTTTCCTGTATCCGGAACAGCTGCGCTAACAGGGTTAATGAAAGCGTACGAACTTTCATCGAATGAAACGATCCCTGATGAAGTGAAAAAAGTAGCGAACGAAGAAATGGTGAAAACGGCACAGCTTGGCGAATCAATCGGAAACGATCAAGCGGTCGCGCTGCTCGCAAAAATTAAAGAAGAAATAGCGAAAAATCCGCCAAAAACAGATGCGGATATGCGTGCACTCATTGAGCGGATCGCTCAAGAACTTGGCATTACGCTAACAGAAGACGAAATAAACAGCTTGCTTTCTTTGTTTAATAAAATGAAAAACGTGAACATCGACTGGAATCAAGTAAACGAACAGCTTGCTCAAGCGAAAGACAAGCTATCTGCTTTTTTACAAACGGAAGAAGGGCGCACGTTTATTCAACGCATCGTCGATCTTTTGCGTGAAATATGGAATGCCCTTCGCGGAGCGTTTGGAGCGTAACGCCTACTTATGTGTGAACGAGCAATAACCGAGGTAACGACCTCGGTTATTTTTTTACTTTCGTTTTCAGCGGCAAGTCGAGTCGAATTAAATCTTCATACGTTTCGCGTTTCACGACAAGCTCTGCTTCACCATCTTCAACAAATACGACCGCTGGACGCGGAATGCGATTGTAATTATTTGCCATTGCATAACCGTAAGCACCGGTACAAAAAACAGCTAAATAATCGCCCGGTTGCGCTTTCGGAAGCGGCAAGTCCCAGATAAGCATGTCCCCTGACTCACAACATTTCCCAGCGATCGCTACCACTTCTTCACAATGTTCATGCATGCGGTTAGCCAACACCGCTTCGTATTTTGCCTCATATAGCGCAGGACGAATATTGTCGCTCATTCCACCATCTACGGCAACATATTGACGAACGTTTGGCACTTCTTTACGAGAACCGATCGTATAAATCGTTGTCCCTGCATCTCCAACAAGCGAGCGACCTGGTTCAATCCAAATTTCAGGAAACGGTAGATCAAATGCTACGACATTTCGTTTCACTTCTTCAATAATTTGCTCCACATATTGTTCCGGTGCAAGCGGATCATCTTCTTTCGTGTAACGAATGCCAAAACCGCCGCCAAGATTGACGACTTGTGCAGTAAAACGGTACGTATCACGCCATGTAGCAAGTTTCTCAAATAGCTTTTTCGCTGCGAGGACAAAACCTGTCGCATCAAAAATTTGTGAACCGATATGACAATGAATGCCCAGCACATGAAGATGGGAAGAAGCGAGCGCACGCTGTAATGCTTCATCCGCTTGTCCATTATGCAAATCAAATCCAAATTTCGAATCTTCTTGACCTGTTAAGATGTAGTCGTGTGTATGTGCCTCAATGCCTGGTGTGACACGTAATAAAATAGGCATCGTATATTCATGCGCACAGCAAAGCTGTTGCAGTAGCTGTAGCTCATAAAAATTATCGACGACGACACAACCGATTTTCGCTTCAATGGCCATTTGTAATTCTTCTTCACTTTTATTGTTGCCGTGAAAATGAATACGTTCGACCGGAAATCCAGCAGCTAATGCGGTGTACAGCTCCCCACCGGAAACGACATCGAGAGATAATCCTTCTTGTTCCATCAATTGCACGATTGCAATTGTCGAAAACGCTTTGCTTGCATACGCGACTTGCGCACGTACACGATGTTTATCAAACATTCGCTTAAACGCTCGCGCACGCTCACGAATGAGAGCAACATCATAAACGTAAAGCGGGGTTCCGTATAGGCGAGCTAAGTCAATAGTATCGACACCGCCAATTTCTAAATGTCCCCGATCATTTATTCGCATCGTTCCGTGCATAATTATACATCCTCCTGATGATTCCGAAATAATTAAAGAAAACGTACCATAAATTTTGGTACGTTTCAACCTTTTTATGTCGGTTGTTTTTGTTTATTTTGCGGATGTACGATGCTTGGGCGAATCGATGAACCAGCTACAGATCGCCGCACGATAATTTGCATAAACGCCCCCGGATCAAATGGAATAAACGGCCATAAATATGGGGTATTTAATGAACGAATGTTGGCAAGGAAAAGTAAAAAGACCGTGACGCCAATCATAAATCCAGGGACACCAAACAACGCAATGACAACTAAAAATAAAAGACGAAAAATTTTATTGGCAATGCTTAATTCATAGCTCGGGGTCGCAAAAGAACCGATCGCAGCGATAGATACATATAAAATCACTTCTGGCACAAATAGCCCAACGTCAATGGCAATTTGTCCAATTAATGCAGCTGCAATTAAGCCCATTGCCGTAGACAGCGGTGTTGGAGTATGGATGGCAGCCATCCGTAAAAACTCAATACCAATATCAGCAATAAGAAGCTGCACAAAAATAGGGATATTTGTTTTTTCATTTGGCCCGATATACGCCAACTTTTCCGGTAGTAACGATGGGTCAAGCACAAACAAAAACCAAAGCGGGAGTAAAAAAAGCGAGGCAAAAATGCCTAAAAATCGCACCCAGCGGACGAACGTTCCTACTGCTGGAGATTGTCGATATTCTTCTGCATGTTGAACGTGATGGAAATACGTTGTTGGCGTAATAATGACGCTTGGTGACGTATCGACCATAATGATCACGTGCCCTTCTAATAAATGTGTGGCAGCGACATCTGGTCGCTCTGTATACCGAACGAGCGGATACGGATTGTATCCTTGTTTCACTAAAAATTCTTCAATCGTTTTATCCGCCATCGTTAACCCATCAATTTGAATTTCGTTTAATTCTTTTTTAATAAGCTCGACAAGTCCTGGGTCGGCTACGTCTTGAATATATGCAATACAAATGTCTGTTTTTGAACGTTCGCCCACTTGCATCATTTCAAAGCGAAGCCGTTCATCTCGAATGCGTCTACGCGTGAGCGCCGTATTGACGACAATATTTTCAACATAGCCATCACGCGCCCCTCGCACCACTTTTTCGGTATCTGGTTCTTCGGGTGAACGCCCTGGATAACTGCGCACATCGACAGCGAACGCTTTCGTTTCTCCGTCAATAAACAATAAAATTAAACCGGTTAACAAAAAATCAACCGCTTCATCTAAACTTTTCACTGGATTCACTTGTTGGTGAACGAGACGGTTTTCGATAATTTCAGGCAGCTTAGCTGATTGCCGCTCGCGATCATTGACTTGGACAAGCATTTCGAGCAGTTCAATAATATATTGTGTATCACAAAGACCGTTACAATAATATAAGTGAACATCTGTTTTTAAAATGTTCAATTTACGGACGCCTAAATCGAAGCTCGTTCCGACTCCGATCGCATCTTTGAAAAACTGTTCGTTTTCATTCAACTTCGGAGAAATCGGTGTGTAACTTTCTGTTTTCATCGCGTTTGCTCCTTTCGAGAATATATTCAATCGCTTTGCGCGTAATCGGGCAACCGTTGCGAATATCATCACGACGTCTCATTTTTCCGATATCGCCAATTCCAACAACAATTGGGATATTTAATTCATCTAAACAATATACCGTATCTCCATTTACTCGACCGAATTCCCACTCAGCAATTCCTTCTTTATCGACACCGTATGATGTGAAGCTTCCATCATAATCAATGCAAATATTTACTTTTGTCCATTCTTGATTGTTCGTATCAGACGCAACCGCTATCGCTCCAAGCACATCGATTTGCTCATGCGTCGCGACATAACGAAGCGCTTGTTCACCTGCCCCTTCGCCGATAATGCCACTATCATCAAACATGACAAAAACAGGATCATACGGCGTCTGCAAAATAAGTTCAACAAGCTGCTTCCCTGTTAGCCACGATGGGTTGCCTTGCGATTGGCTAATACAGCGCGCACCAAATTGTTTCGCTAACCATTCAAGCGCACGTCGCACATGCTCATCTCCATCTGTCACTAAAATAACTTTCCTTTTTTTCATTCGATCCTTCCTCTCGGCTTACAAACAATAGCGGTCATCCAGGCGACGAAGATTGGAAAAGAAAGAAAAAAAACGACATTTGTAAAGTCCCCCGTTTTTACCGCTTGTATACAAGAAGCTCCAAGATGAACAAGTGTCGTTTCTACCCCTGCATGCGCAAATGACTGAATGGGACGGTATACACCGATCGATTCGGTCACCATACCGATAAATACAAATATCGTCATAACGCGAATAAACGACCACTTCCTTAGCAACAACTGTCCGATTAGCGCCAATGTGCCACCGATGACAAATGCATACACGTACGTTTCCATCTTTACGTCACCGCTTCAATGGCAATCGCATGAGCGATCGCTGGAATCGTTTGATTTTGTTTCACCATCGTACTATTAAATAAAGCTCCCGTCGCAACAACGAGCATTGTCTTTATTTTTTTCTCCCTCATCTGTTCAAGAAAATAACTGTACATGACAACAGCACAACACGCACACCCGCTTCCCCCCGCAAACGCTTGCTGTTCTGCATCGTAAATGAGCACGCCGCAATCGTTATATCGCTCGCTTATATTCATGTTGGCATCATGACATAACGACTTGAGTTCGCTGCTTCCGACTTTTCCTAAATCTCCTGTAACGATCACATCATACGCTTCCGGTGAAAGTCCGCAGTCTGCAAAATGTTGCCTTATTGTTGCAAATGCGGCCGGTGCCATTGCTCGTCCCATGTCGAGCGGATCCGTTATACCGCTATCGATTACTCTTCCAATTGTTGCTGTGCGCATGCGAAAGGGGGAACGGATCGTACTTAATAGTGCGGCCGCTCCGCCAGTCACAGTCCACGATGCACTTTCTCCTTTTTGGACGCCAATTGTCGTCGGAAAGCGAAACTGACGTTCAGCTGCTCCGTAGTGGCTGCTCGTTGCCACTAATACACGACGGGCAAACGCCCCGTCAATAAACGTAGCGGCAACAAGCATCGCTTCCGTAATCGTTGAACAAGCACTAAATACCCCTAAAAAGGGCACATCTAGTTCTCTTGCAACATAATTGGCGGTGACTGTTTGATTGAGTAAATCCCCCGCAATAAACAAATCAACGTCTTCTGTTTGTACGTCTCCGTTTGTTAAACAAATCGTAATCGCTTCTTTCATCAACCGCCGTTCTGCGAGCTCCCAACTTTGTTCATCGCAATATAAATCGTCATAAGCTCGATGAAATGATGAGCCGAGTGGACCTTCACGCTCTTTCGGACCGACAACCGTGCCGACCGATTCGATATAAATGTCAGTATCAAATACAATCGTTTGTTCCCCTACTTTTTTCATGTAATCCCCCCTTTATAAAAACAATGATGCAACATATGATGCTACAACTAACGTCACAATGATGCTCCCGCCAACAGAAAGCATATGTTCTGCCGCTCCTTCATTGCGATATTCGAGCGCACTTGCGCTCCATATGTTTGCTAAACTCATCATCGGCACAATCATTCCCGCACCTGCAAACTGTGTGAACTGGCGATACAATCGAGTAGGTGTCCATATCGCTGCACATACGATCAACGTCCCGTTCATCCAACGAATGGCTTCCGCCTCATTCATATGAAACCATATGCTGTACATATCGATGAGCGCTTGTCCAACGACCGCAATAAACCCTCCGAACAAAAATGCTTTTCCCATCTGTCTCCCCCTATCGATCAACAAAATATATCCAATGAAAAAGAGAGCCTGCTACTTTGCCAAATACCATCGCCATTAATAACACGACAATTTGTTCATCAATGCCGAGTCGTTTCGCTAAAATCGGAAATACGTTTAATACTTCCGTTAAGGCCGCAGCAAGCATGCCGACAAATACACCGCTAAGCAATCCGATGACGCTTGCCAAAATAGGTGGAAAAGAAAAAAGAGGATCGCGCAAGCTCACCCAACTGCTTACGACCGCACCGAGTACAACGCCCCATTCATACGTCGCGATCCATTTCATCGTTTTTGTGAGCTGCGTCAAGCGCGGAATGACACCAAGAACGGTTAAAAACGCCACAAAACCAGAACCGACAGCTAATCCTCCCGCCAATCCGACAAATGCTACAATTAGCTCACGAATCATCGTCCATTCGCCTCATCGCTTCTTTATTTTCATGCATAATGACATATTGATCGAGCGACTGTTGGTATTGAAACATTTCGACTTCAAGTGGGCTCGGCTCTTCATTAATTCGCTTTTTAAAAAAATGATTGAAAAATAAAATCATCCCGAGACCTAATCCGAGGGAATACGGAATTTGAAACCATAACGGTTTGTCTACTTCTTTTCCTGTGATTACCCGATACAGCCGTTGTTGTACTTGTTGCATGCTCACATCTTCGTGAAAATTCATAATTGCAAGCCCCGATCCGATAAATAAAAGAAGCCAAACGATTGGAACATATAAATAGCCCCATCGTTTTTTTTCATAAACGACTTCAACGATCGTTTGTGACGGTCCGAGCGACTGAATATCATCATGCGGCGCAACGGCCATTAATGCTTTCATCACATGCATGACATCAATAATAACAATGTTTCGATCTTTTTTTTGCACGGTATAAATCGGGGTTTGCACAATATCGTCCATTCGTTTCTTTGCGACGACTTGTGCAACATCTCCTACTCGAACCGTTGCATTTGGCTGCACTTGCACACGATGACGCATTTTCAAAAAAATCGTTTCTTTCATGCTCACACCTTGCTTCCATCATTGTATTTGTAGTATGAGATATGACCTTCCTCCGTATGCATAAAAAGCCCGAACGGACTTATTCATCCATTCGGGCTTTCATTTGTTGCAATATTTTTTTTTCTAAACGAGATACTTGCACTTGAGAGATGCCTAATCTAGCTGCCACTTCTGATTGTGTTTGATCTTTATAATAACGCAAATAAACGATGAGTCGCTCGCGTTCATCTAATTCTTCCATCGCTTTTTTCAACGCAATTTTATCAAACCAAACATCTTGTTCGTCTGCAATTTGATCAAGCAACGTAATCGGGTCGCCATCGTTTTCGTACACCGTTTCATGAATAGATGCGGGCGAACGAATCGCTTCTTGCGCTAATACAACGTCCTCAGGTGAAATTTGCAAAAATTGAGCAATTTCATTTACCGTCGGGACGCGACCGTTTCGCTTCGATAATTCATCTTTTGCCTTGCGAATTTTATTCCCGATTTCTTTTAATGAACGGCTCACTTTCACGGATCCGTCATCGCGAATGAAGCGTTGAATTTCTCCAAGAATCATCGGTACTGCATACGTTGAAAATTTGACGTCATACGATAAATCAAACTTATCGACGGATTTCATTAAACCGATACAACCGATTTGAAACAAATCTTCTGGCTCATATCCTCGGTTTAAAAACCGTTGCACAACCGACCAGACAAGCCGCATATTTTTTTCGATAATCTCATCGCGCGCTTGCTGATCCCCTTGCTGGCTCCTCCGAATCAACTCTTTGATTTCATGGTCTTTGACAGCTTGTACCTCGACATCCATAGGCACGTCTCCCTTAATTGCATAGCGCTTTGCTTTTCGTTAAATGCTTAATCAACTCCACAGTCGTTCCTTCATTCACTTTTGAGTAAATGTTTACTTCATCCATAAAGTTTTCCATAATCGTAAATCCCATACCGGAACGCTCGAGCTCTGGCTTCGTCGTAAATAACGGCTGACGCGCTTCTTCCACGTTTTCAATCCCTTTTCCATGATCGCGAATCGTTAAATGGACCGTATGCCCTTCAATGATGACAGAAATATAGACGACGCCGCTTGGATCATTTTCATAGCCATGAATAATCGCATTCGTTACAGCTTCGGATACGACCGTTTTAATTTCCGTGAGCTCATCGAGCGTTGGATCGAGTTGCGCAACAAACGCAGCAACTGTCACACGGGCGAATGATTCATTTTGGCTGAGGGCGGAAAATTGAAGATGCATTTCATTTCTCATTTACGCCACCCCCAACGTTTGTAATGCATACTGCTCATTGACTTCTAACCGAATAATTTTAAACAGCCCTGACATATCAAACAAACGCTTAATTGACGGAGAAACGGAGCAGACGACCATCTCTCCACCCATGCGTTGAATTTGCTTATATCTTCCTAAAATGACACCTAATCCTGAACTATCCATAAACGTTAGCTCATTTAAGTTTAAAACGATCGCTTTTATTCGCTCTCGCTCTAATACATCCGTCATCTCTGCGCGCAACTGTTCGGCTGTATGATGGTCTAGTTCGCCAGCTAATCGAACAAGTAATACGTGTTGTTTCACTTCCAACTGAATCGATAAACTCACTATCGTTTCCTCCTTATCCGTTTAGGTTAAGGAAGAATTCGATTTGTTTATGTGTCAATCCTTCTTACTGACAAAACTAGTCGTCATTCGTCTCATTTCGTCAAGATGTGCGTGAGAAGGAACGAAACATTCGTTTAAACAATTCCCACATATTTGCTTCTCCTACTTGCTCTTTTGCCACTAAAGGACTTTTCGCGATCACCGCTCCATCTTTTTTTATAACGAGCGTACCGAGCACGTCCCCTTTTTTCACAGGGGCTTTCACTTTCTCATTTAACTTCCATTTCGTTTGTACCGCTTCAGATTTTTCTCCTTTTTTCAATAGGACAGAAATCGGCTCAGATGTCACGGCGGCGACCACCTTTTTCTTTCCTTTGCTAACAGGGAGCATGGCAATTGTCTCGCCTTTTTTATAAAGCGGCTTCGTTTCGTAATGACTAAATGCATAATCTAACATTTTCGTAATTTGTGCATTTCGTGCTTTTGGCGTTGGCGCCCCAAACACGACAGCGATGACGCGCATGTTGCCTTTTTTCGCCGTTGCCGTTAAACAATATTTTGCTTCGTTCGTGTAACCTGTTTTTAATCCATCGACGCCCGGATAAAATTTCACAAGCCGATTTGTATTGACAAGCCAAAATTTTTTGTCCGTATTTTCTCGTAAATAATCTTCGTACATACCTGTGTATTTTGTAATTAAATCATATTTCAATAGCTCCTTTGCCATCATCGCCATATCATATGCAGTACTATAATGATTTTTCGCTGGTAAACCTGTCGTATTTTCAAACGCAGTATGCTTTAAACCAAGCTGTTTCGCTTTTTCGTTCATCATATGAACGAATGCTTCCTCTGATCCCGCAATTCGTTCCGCTAACGCAACGGACGCATCATTGCCCGATCCAATGGCGACACCTTTTAATAAATCGTCAACCGTCATTTCTTCTCCTGGTTCAAGAAAAATTTGCGAACCGCCCATCGATGCAGCATATTCACTCGCACGCACCCGTTCATCTAACTTCAACTTTCCTTGATCAATCGCTTCCATAACGAGAAGCATCGTCATAATTTTTGTCATGCTCGCAGGTGGAAGCGGCTCATGGGCATTTTTTTCATACAAAATAGCCCCAGTATCGCGTTCAATTAAAATAGCAGATCGCGCTTCAGTCGCTAATTCCACTTTCGGTTGTTCCGCATGCACGGATACGATCGGAATAAATAATAACGCGATGGCAAGCACATAAAAAAATCGCTTCATCTCCAACCCTCCATTTCTTTATACTTGCCATCCTTTCCATTTTTTATTTTTTATATACATAAAAAACCTGAAGGAACGAGTCCTTCAGGTTACGAAATTTTATCATAAATTAATGTTGGAGCTTGGACAGGTGTCGTAGAAATGCGAATGTTTTCATATAGTTTTTGTTTCACATCATCAATTTGTTCACGGTTGCTGTAAATCGTAACGAGTGATTCACCTTTTTTCACCGCATCGCCAACTTTTTTACGAAGCACTAAACCGACGGCTAAATCAATTGTTGATTCTTTCGTCGCACGGCCTGCACCGAGCCACATCGCTGCCGTTCCAACCGCATCCGCCACAATTTCTGATACGTATCCATCTTCTTTCGCTTCAAGTTCAATGACATATTTGGCTTGCGGCAATTTGCTTGGGTCATCAACGACAGATGCATCGCCACCTTGTGCAGCTAAAAACGTTTTGAATGTTTGAAGTGCTGAGCCATCTTTCATTGCTTTCTCTAACATATGACGAGCTTCTTCGAGCGAAGATGCTTTTTCCGCTAAATATACCATATGGCTTCCAAGTACTAAGCAAAGCTCTTGTAAGTCTTCTGGACCTTCACCTTTTAACGTATCGATCGCTTCTTTCACTTCAAGCGCATTTCCGATCGCATAGCCGAGCGGTTGACTCATATCAGAAATAATTGCCATTGTTTTACGTCCAACGCGGTTGCCGATATCAACCATCGCTTTTGCTAACGCTTTAGCGTCGTTTAAATCTTTCATAAACGCGCCTGCACCTGTTTTTACGTCAAGTACGATCGCATCTGCACCTGCTGCAATTTTTTTGCTCATAATCGATGAAGCAATTAACGGGATGCTGTTCACCGTTGCTGTTACATCGCGAAGCGCATACAATTTTTTATCGGCTGGCGTTAAATTACCCGACTGACCGACAACAGCAATTTTATTTTTATTGACAAGTTCAATAAATTCGTCGTTGTTAATTTCAACATGAAATCCTGGCACAGATTCTAATTTATCGATCGTTCCGCCTGTGTGACCAAGACCACGGCCAGACATTTTTGCAACCGGAACGCCGACAGATGCAACAAGTGGACCTAAAACGAGCGTCGTCGTATCGCCTACACCACCTGTTGAATGTTTATCGACTTTAATACCTTCGATTTTTGAAAGATCAATCGTATCACCGGAATGCACCATCGCCATCGTTAATTCGGCTGTTTCTTCTTCGTTCATGCCGCGGAAAAAAATCGCCATCGCTAATGCGCTCATTTGATAGTCTGGAATGTCACCTTTTGTATAACCTTCAATGATAAAATGAATTTCTTCTTTCGTTAATGCGTGGCCGTCACGTTTTTTCTCAATTAAATCGACCATTCTCATCGTCATTCACCTTCTCGTTTATTTTTTCGCCATGTTGCGCACGATTGCTTTTACAAATCGTAAAAAGTCCGCTTTTACTTTTTCTGTCGTTTCGATCACTTCATCGTGTGTCAGTGGCTGATCTAAAATACCTGCAGCCATATTGGAAATGCAAGAAATTCCTAATACTTCCATGTTCGCATGGCGAGCGACAATGACTTCTGGTACGGTCGACATGCCGACCGCATCGCCACCCATGACGCGAATCATGCGGATTTCTGCTGGTGTTTCGTATGCTGGACCTGTATTGGCGACATATACCCCTTCGCGCACACGCAATCCAATTTCATTCGCCACATCTTTCGCGAGTTGACGAAGTCTTTTGCTATATGCTTCCGACATGTCTGGGAAGCGCACACCAAGTGCAGCATCATTCGGACCGATAAGCGGATTGCCGCCCATGTTGTTAATATGGTCTGAAATAATCATTAAATCGCCCGGTTCAAACGATTCATTCACACCACCTGCTGCATTTGTGACAATAAGCTGTTCCACACCGAGCGCTTTCATCACGCGTACAGGAAACGTCACTTTATCGAAACTGTATCCTTCATAATAATGGAAACGACCTTGCATAACGACAACTGTCGCTCCTTCTAATTGACCGTATACGAGCTGACCTGCATGTCCTTCGACCGTCGATACAGGGAAATTCGGAATGTCGCTGTATGGAATTTTGATCGCTTGTTCAATTTCATCTGCCAACACACCTAAACCGGAACCGAGGATGAGACCGATTTGTGGCGGGGTTGGAAACTTTTCTTTTAAAAATTGTGCCGCTTGTTCAATTGCTGCTCGATTCATTTTGTCACGCTCCTTATTTCAACTCATGTAAAAAGCTCGTTCCGTATTTCGGCATATTTACACGGAAGTTTTCTGCAATTGTTGCTCCAACATCTGCAAACGTTTCACGCAACGGCAGTTGTTTACCTCCGTTCATGCTCGGACTATAAACGAGAAGGGGAACATATTCGCGCGTATGGTCGGTTCCATGATGAACCGGGTCATTTCCATGGTCTGCCGTAATAATTAATAAATCGTCTTCTTTTAAACGTTCAAACACTTCTGGTAAACGGGCATCAAACTCTTCTAACGCATCTCCGTATCCTTTTGGGTCACGACGATGACCGTATAATGCATCGAAATCAACAAGATTCACAAAGCTGAGCCCTGTAAAGTCCATTTGTAACGTATCGACTAATTTGTCCATTCCGTCCATATTTGATTTTGTGCGCAACGTTTGTGTCACACCTTCGTTATCGTAAATATCAGCAATTTTACCGATGGCGATCACGTCGTAACCTGCATCTTGTAATTCATTCATTACCGTACGACCAAACGGTTTTAACGCATAATCGTGACGATTCGCTGTCCGTTGGAAGCTTCCTGTCTTCCCGATGAATGGACGAGCAATGACGCGACCGACCATATATTTTTCATCAAGCGTCAATTCACGTGCAATTTTACAAATACGATACAATTCTTCTAACGGAATGATTTCTTCATGTGCTGCGATTTGTAACACTGAGTCGGCTGACGTATATACAATAAGCGCACCTGTTTCCATATGTTCAGGGCCGAGCTCATCAATAATTGCTGTGCCACTCGCTGGTTTATTCCCGATCACTTTTCTTCCTGTTCGTTTTTCTAATTCATCAATCAGCTCTTTTGGAAATCCGTCAGGAAATACTTGAAACGGCGTATCAATGCGAAGCCCCATCAACTCCCAATGTCCCGTCATCGTATCTTTTCCCGCGGACGCTTCTTGCATTTTCGTAAAATATGCTAGCGGCTTTTCGGCTTTTGGAATGCCTTGAATTTCACGAATATTGCTTAACCCTAGCTTCGCCATGTTCGGCATGTTCAAGCCGCCGCGATGTTCGGCAATATGTCCAAGCGTATCGGCACCTTTGTCGTTATATTTTTCCGCATCTGGCGCTTCGCCGATGCCAACAGAGTCCATCACAATTAAAAATACACGTTTATATGTAGGCTTCACCGTTTTACCTCCCCAATCGTTTCATTCGCTTCATAGCATGCCCACTATGAAACAAAATCACGCATCGTTCATATTTGTCAGAAGTCTGACAACTAAATTATAAAACGTTTTCATAATGAATTGCAATAAAAAAACTGTGACAAATCATCGTCACAGTCATGCCCGAGGATGAAACTGCTTGTACACATCTTTTAATCGCGTTTTCGTTACGTGCGTATAAATTTGCGTTGTAGAAATATCGGCATGTCCGAGCATTTCTTGTACGGCGCGTAAATCCGCCCCATTTTCTAATAAATGCGTCGCAAACGAATGGCGCAACGTATGTGGCGTTAACGTTTTTTGAATATTTGCTTCTTGAGCAAGCCGTTTTAAAATTTTCCAACATCCTTGTCTTGTTAAGCGCTCGCCGTGATGGTTTAAAAACAGTGCGTCTGTCGTCCCTTTTTTTCTTCGTAACAGCTCTGGTCGACCTTGCTCTATATACCGTTTTAACGCGTCTGTCGCCATTTTTCCAATCGGAACGATCCGTTCTTTCCGTCCCTTTCCGTAACAACGAATGAATCCCATCGTTAAATGAACATCAGATACGTTTAATTGAATGAGCTCGCTTACACGAATACCTGTCGCATATAACAATTCTAACATCGCCTTATCGCGAATGCTAAACGGTGTATTTTCCTTTGGCGCTTCTAATAATGCCTCGACTTCTGCCATCGACAACACGTTTGGCAATGTTCTTGGCAGTTGCGGCGTTTCAATATGAACGGTTGGATCTTGATCAACGGCTTTTTCACGCAGTAAAAATTGATGAAACGATCGAACAGATGCTAGATGACGGGCAATCGTTTTCGCCGAGCTTCCTTTTTCTTTTAAAAACTTTAAAAATTGCATAATATGAAAACGGGTTACATCATTCCAACGACACAGTTGTTCGACTTTCTGTAAATATTGAACATATTTTTTTAAGTCGCGCTCATATGACACGATCGTGTTATGAGCTAAATTTCGTTCAACAATTAAATAGTGAATAAAATCTTTTACTTGATCTTCCACACGCACTCTACTCCCCGTTTTGATAAAAAAACAATAGTCGATCGATCCAATATGTTTCTTGTTGCTCCGTCGTTGATACTTTCACAGCTGATCCCATCGGCTCATCGTAGCGACGATAATAGTTATATTCCTCGCTCATCCATACAATACTATAATAAAATAAAATCGTACATCCCGTAAATAAAAGAAACACTTTTAACACGTCCAACATTCTTCTCATGGCACACCTCCGTCAACTGTCATATAGTAAGAGGATATGCCCATTTGACCGCATTTTATACACAAATAAAAAACCTTTTCATAGACGAAAAGGTTTTACTACTCCTCATGCTTATCTTGACAACGATGGCAAATGCCGTGAAATGTTAAACGGTGGTCTTTAATTTTAAAATTCCAATCCCGTTCTACAATCGCTTCAACATCTTCTAATAAATCTTCTTGAATTTCATCGACCGCTCCACATTCAATACACACTAAATGATGATGAAAATGCGCCGCACCTTCTTTGCGAAGATCGTAGCGGGAAACGCCATCCCCGAAGTTAATTTTATCGACAATTTTCAATTCTGTTAATAACTCCAACGTGCGATATACTGTAGCTAACCCAATCTCAGGCGCTTTTTCTTTCACGAGGAGGTACACATCTTCCGCGCTTAAATGATCTTCTTCATGTTCAAGCAACACACGTACTGTTGCTTCACGTTGCGGCGTTAATTTATAACTTGCGGCATGCAATTGTTTTTTAATTCGTTCAAGGCGACCTTCCATTGTTATTCCCTCCCTCGTTACTCATTCTCATTATAACAAAAGAAAGGAACGTGTCAAAATAAAATGATTATAAACTGATAAATAAAATGATTATTAAATAATAATTATTTCTCTATTAATTCAACAACTTCTTTCATAAGTAGTGGGGATACGTATGCTTCAAGTGAAGATGCTAACGCTAAAACGATACTAAACGACAACATAATAAACGTATAACGAAGCATGGCGCGAAAAATCGATTCGGACGTTCGTTTCACAAACTGATGACGAATCATTTTTAATGAAAACGAAATAGATACAGCTGCCATCATAATAAAAATGGGAACGAGAATAATATTTTGTGGGACGACAGATACGAAAGCTAGCAAAAATCCGTTCCACCCCATTTGATTGACTAGAAAGCCAACGGTAAAACCGACCACAAGTCCTTTTAAAAACAATAAAATTAAAATAAGTGGCAATCCAATGAGTGACATTGCTAAAATCCACATCAACCCAATATATTTTAAATTTTGTAAAAAACTTTCTTTCCACACATCATGTGCACTCGCCATATTTCCTGAAGAAACTTGTCCAAAAAAATTCGTTAAATAATAATATAAATCTTCTTTTTGACTAAAGCTTAAACTATTGACAACAATCGCACCAAAAATAATGCCCATCACAAAAAGAACGACGGTAAATACATATGTCGTGTAATGCTCTTGCACGTGTTGCCCCCATGCTGTCATCCATGATCGCTTTCTCATCGCTCCATCCCCCTACACGTTCTGTTACTACATTGTATGGGAAAAGGAGCTCAATATGACAAAAAGCGGTCACACAGACCGCTTTTGCGCATGCAATTGCCAATATAAAAGGGCATAAATCGTTTTTGCATCGTAAATTTGCTTTTCTTCGACCATGTTTAGTGCTTCTTCTAACGTGACTTCGAGCACATCGACAAACTCGTCATCATCAAGCATTTGTTTTTCGCTTTTTTTCGTTAACCCTTTCGCAAGAAATATATGCACTAATTCATCTGCAAACCCGGGTGATGTGTAAAAAGAGTGAAGCGGCTCCATGTTCTCGCATACGTATCCTGTTTCTTCCTCGAGTTCACGTTTCGCTGTTTCAAGCGGTGCTTCCCCTTTTTCGAGCTTTCCTGCTGGAATTTCAACAAGTACTCGCTCTAACGCTTTCCGATATTGACGAACAAGCACGATTTTATTTTCTTCTGTAATCGCAAGTACCGCAACTGCTCCAGGATGTTTTACAATTTCCCGCTTGCTCGTTTCTCCATTTGGCAACAACACATCCTCAACATACACATCAATCACTTTTCCTGAAAAAATGCGTTGCTTACTGATCGTTTTTTCATATAAATGATCCATTGTTCCACCACCATTTTATCGTTTCATATTGATTGTACTACATATAGAAAGACAAAGAGAAAACTTATTCGGTATAATGAGAAAAAAGGAGTGGGAAAATGAAGAAACGAAAGCTCGGACATTCGAACTTATATGTGAGTGAAATTGGGTTTGGTTGCATGTCGCTTGGTACATTGGAAAGTGATGCGATTCGCATCATTCACGAAGCGATAGATCAAGGGGTAAACTACTTCGATACAGCCGATTTGTATGATCGTGGGCTAAATGAAGAAATCGTTGGAAAGGCGCTAAAAGGAAAACGCCACAATGTCATCGTCGCAACGAAAGTAGGCAATCGTTGGACAGAACAAGGAGACGGTTGGACATGGGATCCGTCAAAAGCATACATAAAAGAAGCGGTGAAGCATAGCTTGCGACGGCTACAAACCGATTATATTGATGTATATCAACTACATGGTGGGACAATTGATGATCCGATCGATGAAACAATTGAGGCGTTTGAAGAGTTGCAACAAGAAGGCGTTATTCGTTATTACGGCATCTCCTCTATGCGTCCAAATGTCATTCGCGAATACATCAAACGATCGCGCATCGTTTCTATTATGATGCCGTATAGTTTACTTGATCGCCGTGCTGAAGAATGGTTTCCGCTTTTGAAGCAACATCACGTTAGCGTCATTGCTCGCGGACCGCTAGCGAAAGGATTATTAACTGAACGCCCCATTGAGCGAGCCAGCGACGAAACAAAACAAAACGGCTATGTCGATTATTCATTCGATGAATTAGTTGCACTTATTCCAAAACTAAAAGCCGTTGCACCAAATGAAACGCTAACGACGATTGCTCTTCGCTTTTGTTTAGCTCATGATGCGGTTGCAACGGTCATTCCAGGCGCAAGCCGATTATCGCAACTAATCGAAAACGTCGCTGCTCAATCAGTAACATTGAGCGATGAACAAATTACTATGTTAAAACAACTTACAAAGCAAACGATGTTTACTAATCATCGGTAACCGAGGGTGTTCGCCCTCGGTTATTTAAATTTTCGCCAATCTAAGTCACTTTCTTCTAACCATTCGGCAAACGTTTTATTTTTTTCACGTTTACGAGCTTCTTCCTTGCGCTTTGCTTCCTCTTCTTCTTTTCGTTTTTGTTCTTCTTCTTGCAGTTGCTTTTGTTTTTTCTTTAACTGTTCGATCAGTTGCTCATTTAATCGATCTTTCAGCATAAACATCCCCTTCTTTTTTCAAACTAATAAAGAACAAACGTAAAGGAGTGAACTGTCATGTCAAAAAATAAAAGCCAAAAAGGAAAGCCGACAGCCGATACCGTTCGTCCTGTGATTGCCAAAGAGGAATTAGAAAAAGCGATTCATCCAACAAAGCGTCAAAACTCTCCGCAATAAGAAGGGGGCATTTTGCCCTCCTTACAAAATATCTGTAATACGCGGCATATGTTGTTCAATCCAGGCAAGCGCTTCATCTAACTGAACGAACGATTGTGTTTCAAATGTCATTTCATCTTGCAGTAACCAAACGTCACGTTCATCATTTGAAAATCCTACAACAGACCAATGAAGCAAGCTATACGGATGGTTATTGTACAAAAACGACACCCACGTTTTTTCTTTTGCTATTTTTCGAAGACGGTTTACTTGATCATTCACAACTATCACTCTTTCTATGTCATTTACATATACACCATCATTTTAACTCAATATCGGAAAATAAGAAAAGAGCATTCCAAAACGTAGGTTGCGTCTTTTATAAAAACAAGATAGTATATACGATATAAGGTATACAAGGAGGTGGAATATATGGCGAAAGTGCAAATTAAAGTGATGGATAACGGTTCATTTCGTGTAACCGGAGATGTTGAATTAGTTGATATGGAAGGAAACAAGTTTGAAACGAAAGAAACATTTTCTCTCTGTCGTTGCGGGCTCTCACAAAATATGCCATTTTGTGATGCAGCTCATAAAGGAAAATTTGAATCAGTTGTTCGCGCACCGAAAAACGAATAAGCCCGGCTTTTATTCCGGGCTCGTCTTTTCAACGCTCCATAAGCGACATGCGCGCATTTAAAATTTGATTCGGGCTTTTTAATTGAAAACATCCTGCCCCATCAACAACATCAATCGTCATTTGTTCATCGAAGAAAATGAGCCGATGCTTCTCCATCCAAATCGGCATATCGTTTGTTTCAATCTCCACATCATGTTCGTCTAATTGATCGACAAGCAGTAACGTAGGTACTCCGTTTACGGCACATCCGCAATCATCTGTATCGTATGTCAGCTTGACGTGCTTGTTTCCACGAACACGACGAAGTTGTTCGATCGCTCGTTCCGTTATCGTAATTTTCACCATTTACACCTCGCTTACTTTTTTAAAAATGCCCGTTTTCCCATTTTTTCGACGATCGATGGAAATAATTGATACAATCGACTTCCTATATGCATCCAAAGCGGCAAATTCACTTCGCGCGTCGGAGTAAGCATCACATCAACGATGCGCTTTGCGACAAATTCAGGCCGAAGCATCCATCGCTTTACGTTTTTTACATATTCTCCAGACGTATCAGCAACGGTAAAAAAGTTTGTTTCGATCGGTCCAGGATTGACAGCCGTCACATAAATGCCATACATCGATGCTTCCATCCGCAAACTATTTGTAAAACCGAGTACCGCATGTTTTGTGGCAGCATATACGCTTGACTTTGGTGTCGCAATTTTTCCTGCTTGTGATGCGATGTTAATAATATGACCGGATCGTTTTTTCATCATATGTGTGTACACTTTTTTTGTACATGCGATCAGTCCGAGCACGTTGACATTAAACATTTGTTTCACTTCCGAGAGATCGATATGCTCGACATATCGAAATACACCGAACCCAGCATTATTAACGAGAATATCGATATCGACAGACGCAAGCAAGCGATCGAATACAGCGTCTACTTCTTTTTCGTTACTAACATCTAACTGTTCATATAAGCAAGAGATGCCGTACGTTTGTTCAATATGTTGCGCAATTTGCGCCAACTTTTCTTTTGAGCGAGCGAGCAATATCGGTATTCCTCCACGCTTAGCTACTTCGTATGCAATTTGTTCGCCAATGCCGCTCGACGCTCCTGTAATAACGACGTATTTCCCTTTCAGCTTCATCATCTCACCACTTCGTATATATATATTTGATCGTCTTTTTCTTTTTTCACTGCCCCAATTGCCTCTAAATAATCAAGCTGACCAATCGTTTCCGACATCGTCAATAAAAATTCCCGTTCATATACGGTTGGAAAAAGCGCTCGGCATACGTCAAATGCCGTCATTGGTTTTTCGCTCAACAATTGCCATACGTGTTGGGCACGCTCTTTTTGTTTTTCAAGCCGCTTTGCGATAAGCGGTGCGACATCCGTCACATCTTCTCCGTGTCCTGTAACAATTGTTGTAATGTCGTAATTCAATAATTTTTTCAATGAATCGTTATATTGCAAAAGTGGTTTTGGACGCTCTTGTTCCCCGATCGCAGGCGGTTCTAACAACGGATTCGATGAAATCGTTGCTAGTAAATGATCCCCCCCGATCATCAGACCGTCCGCTTCCCGATATAAAACAATATGACTTTGTGCGTGTCCCGGTGTTTCAATGACCGTCCAACCTTCAATCATATCCCCTTCTTTTACTTCTTGGGTGAGCGAGCGCTCGCACGAAAAACGGAGAGAACGCCGAAAGTTCCCAAGTTTCGCTATGCCTTCTTCACCGATGCCACACTCGATTAAAAATTGCTCGAAATATTGCTGATGCCACGCAAAAAAAGCAGCATCTTTCGCAATCCAAGGTGCAGCTTTGCGATGGCCGATAACGGGAAGCGACGGCGGTAAATAATCGAGTAAACCGACGTGATCTGGATGGTGATGTGTAATGATGACTTGCTCAATATCCTCCGGTTCATAACCGAGTTCGCGTAATTCACGAACGAAGACACGCCATGCTTCTTCCGTTTTCACCCCAGCATCAATAAGCGTTAAACGGTCTCCTTTGACAATATACATATTCACATCGCCAACGGCAAATGGCGTTGGGACGACAATGCGATGCAACTGTTCCATTTTTCCGACTCCTTCATTATATCATCATAACTTTTCGTTTCGTCTGTTTATCAGTTTACACTTATTTTTTTCGTTTGTCATTTGTTTTTATTTATTTATTAAAAAATTCAGAAAATAAAAACGTGTAACCTATTGACAACAAGCTTGTTTTTCATGCATAATTGCAAACAAATCATATATGTGTAAAGCGATGAATAGGGCCAGTACATGATAAACGGTAACAAGAGAGTGAAACCCATCGGCTGAAAGGTTTCATTACCCTCTTTATCATGGAACCTACCCTATGAGCAGTTAGGCAAACCTAACCGTCTTGCCGACGATACCGGCATAAGAGGTGGGCACATTGTGCCAACAAAGGTGGTACCGCGGAAATAAAGACCTTTCCGTCCTTTATCGGACGAAAGGTCTTTTTATTTTGGAGACGAGGAGGAGAATAGATGAGTAAAGAAATAACGGTGACGTTTCTCGGTGCAGGGTCGATGGCAGAAGCGCTTATTTCGGGGGTCACACAAACGTTATATAAGCCAGAGCAAATGATCGTAACGAATCGGGCGCGCATGGAACGGCTGACATATATGAAACAAACATACGGAGTAAGAATCGAAACAAATAAAGAAAAAGCAGTGAAAGAAGCTCATATCGTTATTTTGGCGATGAAACCAAAAGACGTGGCGGAAAGTCTTATGCCAATCGCGCACGCTTTTTGCGAACAACAGCTTATTATTTCATTGCTTGCAGGAGTGACGACGGATACAATTACATCGCTCATCGGGAAAAAAATCCCTGTTATTCGCGCCATGCCAAATACATCGGCAGCAATCGGACAATCCGCCACAGCGCTAGCACAAGGTGCCTATGCAACGGATAAACATATCCACATGGCAAAAGAGCTATTTGAAACGGTCGGGATCGTCACAATTGTTGATGAAAAGCATTTACATGCAGTGACAGGATTATCAGGTAGCGGACCAGCTTACGTTTATTATTTAGTTGAAGCGATGGAAAAAGCAGCCGATGAAATCGGGCTTGATCGCGATATTGCGAAAGAGCTTATTTTACAGACGATTATCGGTGCTGCCCATATGTTAAAAGCAACAAACAAACATCCGTCTGTTTTGCGCAAAGAAGTCACAAGCCCAGGCGGAACGACAGAAGCAGGCATCGGCGTGCTTGAGCGCTATCGCTATCAAGAAGCGATGATTGCTTGCATTAAGCGGGCGACGGAACGATCAAAAGAACTTGGTGAAGCACTACTTTCTTCTGTTCAATAGTGCAAGTTGTTTTTCTTTTCCAAATACCCATGGTATCATTTGTTATGAAACATACTATGGGAGGGAGTAGACATGTTATTTTCACCATATACGATTCGAGATGTTACCTTGAAAAACCGCATTGTGATGTCGCCGATGTGCATGTATGCATGCGATCGTGAAGACGGAACAGTTCACAACTGGCATCTTATTCATTATGCAACGCGCGCTGTCGGGCAAGTCGGACTTATTATTGTTGAAGCGACAGCAGTAACAAAACAAGGAAGAATTTCAGCTCGCGATTTAGGCATTTGGGATGACGACCATATCGATGGATTGCGTACACTTACTTCGCTCGTTCATGAACAAGGCGCCAAAATCGGCATTCAGCTTGCTCATGCGGGACGAAAAGCGACGGTTGCTGGAGAAATCTTCGCTCCATCCCCTATTCCGTTCGATGACACGATGCGTACGCCAAAAGAGATGACGAAAATCGATATTGAAGAAACGATTCATGCGTTTCAACAAGGTGCGCGTCGCGCCAAGGAAGCTAGATTTGATGTCATCGAAATTCACGCCGCGCACGGCTATCTCATTAACGAGTTTTTATCACCGCTCACAAACAAACGAACAGATGAATACGGTGGAGAAAACCGTTACCGCTTTTTAAGTGAAGTGATTGAAGCGGTAAAAGAAGTATGGGACGGACCGTTGTTTGTCCGCATTTCTGCTTCTGACTACCATCCGGACGGCTTAAAGGTAAACGACTACATCGAATATGCAAAACGAATGAAAGCACAAGGTGTTGATTTGATCGATGTGAGCTCTGGCGCTGTCGTTCCAGCAAAAATTCAAGTATATCCAGGCTATCAAGTGCCGTTTGCTGAAACAATTCGCCGTGAAGCAGACGTCGCCACTGGTGCTGTCGGACTCATTACGTCTGGCTTACAAGCGGAAGAAATTTTACGCAACGGCCGCGCCGATTTGATTTTTATCGGTCGCGAGCTTCTTCGCAACCCATATTGGCCAAAAACAGCGGCAAACGAACTTGGTATATCGCTTGAAGCGCCAAAGCCGTATATCAGAGGATGGTAAAACACGACAAAGGATGTCCAATGCAGTGGACATCCTTTTATATGTCAAAATAATAGTGGGCGTGAAGTTGACAACCCGGATTAAACGCAGCATCGCAATGTGGACACCGATAATCACTCATCATATATTGTTCAATTGTCAGTTCCGTTTGACAAACGCCACATAAGACAGCTTTTTCATGAAAACGTTCTTTCGGCCATACCGCATGGTTGCCACAACCATGTTCTTCATGACAGTGCACGCACGGGAAATACGTTTGACAACAAAAAAACTTTATAGCGATAACATCGCGTTCACTATGATAATGGGCACATCTCGTTTGTTTGTCGATGACATTTCCTTTGACTTCGATCATCACTCATCATTCCCTTTTCTTATAATCGGAAATGACGAAAAATCAAAGGCAAGCGCGACATTCGGAAAAATTGTTTTTGCCTCTTCTACAAGCTGATCACACATGTTTCCTTGATAACGAGAGCTAATATGTGTCAAAATGAGTTGCTTCACTTCCGCTCGTTTCGCTACTTCCGCTGCTTGCAACGTCGTTGAATGATAGTAATCGTGCGCTAAATGGGCTTCCTCTGCGCTAAATGTCGCCTCATGGACAAGCACGTCCGCTCGTTTTGCTAGTTCAACACTTGCCTCACAATAACGCGTATCTCCCATAATCGCAACAATGCGTCCTTTTTTCGGTGGGGCTACAAAGTTTCGTCCATCAATGACAGTTCCATCATCTAATGTGACAAGCTCCCCTCGCTTAATTTGTTGATAAATCGGACCAGGCTTCACACCAAGTGCGCGCAACTCGTCAACGAGCAATGTACCCGGTAAATCTTTTTCGACAATTCGAAAACCGTACGAAGGCAAACCGTGATCAAGCAATTTTGCTGTAACAATAAACTGTTCGTCTTGAAATACGACACCTTCTGTAAACTCCTCAATATGTAGCTCATATTTGAGTCGCGTGCCGCTGACCGTTAATGCGGTTTCGATAAACGAACGAATACCTGCTGGACCGTAAACAAAAAGTGGTGTTTCTCCCCCTTGAAACGAACGGCTACCAAGCAGTCCAGGTAAACCAAAAATGTGGTCTCCATGTAAGTGCGTAATAAAAATACGTTCAATGCGTCGCGGGCGAATAGACGTATGTAAAATTTGATGTTGCGTTGCTTCTCCACAATCGAATAACCATGTCGCCCCTCTTTCTTCTAACAACTGGAGGGCAATGGCTGATACGTTTCTACCTTTTGATGGGACACCAGAGCCTGTCCCTAAAAACAATAACTCCACGCTACAAACTCCTCTCTGTTCTTTAATCAGATAAAACATTTGCGTTTACCACAATAAACCTCTAAAATTACATTATCATGAACCTTTCAAAAAATGAATAAAAGTGAGGTATATGGTCCGTGAATGACGTACAACCAAAAGCGACGATTGTAATTTTTGGCGCGACTGGCGACTTAGCAAAACGTAAACTATTCCCGTCTATTTATAAACTTTATCAAAAAGGAAAGCTTGATGAACAGTTTGCGGTTGTTGGTGTCGCCCGTCGCCCCCATACAGATGAATCGTTTCGTCATTACGTAAAAGAAACGATTGAAGAGGCAACAAAACAAGAATTAATGGATGATCCATTTATTTCTCATTTTTACTACCACTCATTAGACGCAACAAATACGCAATCATACGAACAATTAAATGAATTATTAACGCGTGTGGAAGAGCAATTTCATATTCCGGGCAACCGCATTTTTTACTTAGCGATGGCTCCTGAGTTTTTCGGAACGATTACATCGCATTTAAAATCAGAAGGACTGACAGCAACAAACGGCTGGACGCGATTAGTCATTGAAAAACCGTTCGGACATGATTTGCAAAGCGCACAAAAATTAAATGAAGAAATTCGACAATCGTTTTCCGAGGAACAAATTTTCCGAATTGACCATTATCTCGGCAAAGAAATGGTGCAAAACATTGAAGTTATTCGCTTTGCAAACGCCATTTTTGAACCGCTTTGGAACAACCGTTTCATTGCTAATATTCAAATTACATCAAGCGAAACACTCGGTGTAGAAGACCGTGGGCGCTACTACGACCACTCTGGTGCGCTTCGCGATATGGTGCAAAACCATATGCTGCAAATGGTCGCGCTTTTGGCGATGGAACCACCAATTAAGTTGACGACAGACGATATTCGCAGCGAAAAAGTGAAAGTGTTACGGGCGCTTCGTCCGATGACGCACGATGACGTCGAGACATATTTCGTGCGTGGGCAATACGGACGCGGCATCGTGCGCGGGCAACAAGTCGTCGGATATCGTGAAGAACATAACGTCGATCCAAACTCCAATACAGAAACATTTGTTGCAGGGAAATTAATGATCGACAACTTCCGCTGGGCAGGTGTGCCATTTTACATACGAACAGGAAAACGAATGACGGAAAAATCGACGAAAATCGTTGTACAATTTAAAGATGTGCCGATGAACTTATATTATCGCACAAGCGAACACGTTCATCCGAACTTGCTCGTCATCCATATTCAGCCCGATGAAGGCATTACCCTTCATTTAAACGCGAAAAAAAGCGGCGAAAGCATGAAAACGACGCCGATTAAGCTCGATTACTGCAACAATTGCATCGACGGCATTAATACGCCAGAAGCGTATGAGAAATTGTTATATGACTGCATGCGCGGCGATGCGACAAACTTTACGCATTGGGATGAAGTCGCTGCCTCATGGAGCTTCATCGACCCGATTTCTGAAGTATGGGAAAATACGAAAGCAGTTGACTTTCCGAACTACGAAGCTGGCTCGATGGGACCGAAAAAGGCAGATGAACTATTGCAAAAAGACGGCTTTCACTGGTGGTCGCTAAACGGAACAATGTAAAGGAGGAAATAAACATGAAAATGTACGATGTCACCGCTCCAATTTTTGAGGGAATGCCTGTGTATAAAAATAAGCCGGAAAAACAACCGAAACTAATGACCATCACGAACGATTACGTCACTGAATCGCGCATCGATATGGATGTGCATACAGGCACGCACATTGATGCGCCGCTCCATATGGTAAAAAACGGAGAAACGTTCGAAACGATTCCGCTTGAAAAACTTGTCGGCTACTGCAAAGTATTGGACGTCACACATGTAAACGATCGCATTACAAAAGAAGATCTCATTCATTTTGATATTCAAGAAAACGATTTTATTTTATTTAAAACAAAAAACTCATTTGACGACGCTTTTAACTTTGAATTTATTTACGTTGCTGAAGATGCGGCAACATATTTAGCCGAAAAACGCATTCGCGGCGTCGGCATTGATGCGCTCGGCGTCGAACGCAACCAAGCGGGACACCCAACACATAAAACGTTGTTCGGTCACGGCATTATCGTCATCGAAGGACTTCGGCTAAAAGACGTTCCAGCAGGAGAATATTGGATGGTCGCTGCTCCCCTCAAACTCGTCGGTACCGACGCCGCTCCAGCGCGTGTATTGTTGTTTGAACAATAAACAATCCCCCTCGTGGTGAGGGGGATTGTTTATTGTTCAAAGTGTTGAAAAAGTGAGGCGTCAAGAAAATAGACACGTAAAATCGAGAAAAACTTTAACACCCTACTACCGCACTTCGTTTGGTGGCCTCTTGAGAAGGAGAACGGTTTGGTAAACCCTTCCCCTCCTCAAGAGGAAAGATGTCCCTTATATCGTGACTTTGTGGAGAGAAGAGTTCACTGCTTTTTGCCTTGCTGATACATCTTCTCATATGCCATCGGAGACATGTACTCGTTAGCGGAATGAATTCGCTCGGCATGATAAAAACACTCAATATATTCAAAAATCCGATGTTTGGTCTCTTCCCTTGTTGCAAAGGTCTCGTGAAAAATCAGTTCCTTTTTGATGATGCTGTGAAACGATTCCGCACATGCGTTATCATAGCAGTTTCCTTTTCGACTCATGCTGGTTTGCATTCCGTACTGTCGTAAGATGATTTGATACTCGTTCGATGCATATTGGCTCCCTTGATCCGAATGGTGAATCAGACCTGATTGAGGCTTTCTCTCGTCGATGGCTCGGTTTAAGCTTTGATCACTAACTCTTTTGTCATTCGCTCGGAAAGACACCAGCCAACGATTTTACGAGAAAACAAATCCATGACCGAAGCTAAATACAGCCAGCCTTCTTTCGTCCAAATATACGTGATATCCGCCACCCATACTTGATTCGGCTCATCTGCTTCAAACTGCTGATTCAATAAGTTAGGATACACAGGCAAATGATGCTTCGAGTTTGTGGTTGCCTTATATTTTTTCTTACCCGTGGTGCTAGTTGAGCGCTAGCGCTCAACTAGCTCGAGTGTTACAAGCGAATACACCAACAATATGCCATCTAGTGCCACTTCAAACCCTGAAATCGAATTCGCACGAATTTCTGTCATACGATACTGGTCAACGAGGACGGAGAACACCGTTTCGATCACTTTACGTTTTTGTTTGAGCCATTTCTCCCATGATTCAGATGGGCGGTGTTTCTGATTTTTGCGAGATGGAGTCCAAAAAGCGATTTGGTACTCTTCATACAACTTTTTTTGCCATTCGCTACTGATGAATCCTTTGTCACCCAAGTTATAGGGATGAGGAATTTGAGTCATGACGGTTTCAGCTGCGGTTCGATCGTGACAGGACGCCCCCGTTACCACGTATCCCATAGGTAGTCCTTGGTCTGTCACTTGAAGATGAAACTTAAACCCATAGTACCACTGCTTTTTCGACGCACAAAGCCCGATGTCGGCGATCCCTTGGAATCGTTTGACACGGTACATTCTTGCGGCATGGCACAAATCGATTGGCATGCTATCTACTACCGCATAGGCATGGTGTTGACCACGTTTCGCTCGTTCATGACGAATCCATTTGACTGCAAAGCGCAGCGCTCGGCAACGGCGATTGTATCGAGAACGTTAGAGAAAATGTCCATCCGTGAACAAGTTCCCAGTAACAAAGCGATGCCACGCACGTTCGGAAGAGAAGCCAAGCAACTTTCCTAAAAGATGAATGGCCATGATCACCGCGTCTTCTTGTTTCACTAAATGACGATTGCGACGTTGAAGATAGCATTGAATTTGTGACAGCTGGGCAGAAACAAAAAAGAAAATGGCTACGTATTGTTTTTGAATTTTCGCTTTGTCTGTTGTAAAGTGAAAGTGCTCTTGCATGAGGATTCTCCTTTCGAATGTTTGGTCGCACTTTCATTCTACAGGAGATCCACAAGCAAGGGTTATTTTTTTGCTTACTCGATTTTATCTAGCACCACAGGTTTTTTCTTTGTTTTTGAACGAATATCACCATCTTTCATGATTCTGGCGACCGTTTTTTGAGATACCTTAACCCCTTGTTTCTGAAGGATTTTTGTGATTTTTGGACTGCCATACGTTTCTCTTGACTCGATATGAATCTTTTTGATTTGCTTTTTCAATGCTTCCTGTCTTTTCTTTTGTTGACTTTCTGGTCGTTTGACCCATGCATAGTATCCACTTCTTGAAACGCCTAAGACTTCACACATCTTCGCCACGCGAAACTCCTTTCTATGCGTATGAATAAATGCATAAATGACTTCTGGTTTTTGGCGAAGATGCTCATGGCCTTTTTTAAGATCGCGTTTTCCTCCTCCAGATCCCGAATACGTTTTTGAAGTTCACGCTTTTCACGATCTTCTGGCTTGAGGTTCCCACTCCCGACAAAGCTATGCTCAGCATCTTTTTTATAATCTGCTACCCATTTATGAAGCGTTTTTGGCGAAATATCGAGTTGTCTTGCGGTTTGAGCGACCGCTTTTCTTTCCTCAACCACTAATTTTACTGCATGTATTTTGAATTCTTTATCAAAACGTCTTGTCATTATAGACACTCCCTATGATTGATGGATTTACTATACATTTCTCTATTCGTTGTGTCTATAATCTAGACTAACATCACTTCTCCAAACATCGTCTACATCCGTATCCCTCGTTTATCTTTGAGCGCGTATCGTTTTTTATCTCGTTTTTCCGCCAATGTGCGGTCGATATCCTCCAACACCTGTTGAAGCAGTTGACCATATTCTTTTTGCATATGCCGAAACAATAACTGTTCAATGTCTTTCCATGTGACTCCATCTGTGATATAATCCTGCATGGGCTCCACTCCTTTCTTTGGTTATTTTTTCGCACTTACTACCTTACAGGAGGAGAGCCCATTTTTCATCTATTTTGCTTACATATCGGACAGGTTCCTGATTATACCAAATCAGGAACCTGTCTTTTTTTCTCCCACAAACATTTTACTCATACCTGAAATGTGCTGGATTGACGGGTAAGCTTTTTAAGCATCGGGCATAGGAATAAACTAGGTGCCACGACCAATGCCATTCCGAGAAATGGGAATCCAGGTGAATACAAGTACAAGTATCCACTGACAAGTGTTAAAACCCCAGTGGTTAAACTCATGGCAAGTGATGCGTAGAGTCCATGAGCTGAAGGAATTTTGTCCTTACTAATATATTGATTAACAAAAGTCATGAATGCAAAGTGCGTGAGACCAAATGTTAAAGCGTGCAACGGTTGAGAAAACACAAAAACCAGTAGATTCTCAAAAAAATAGACACTTGACCAACGGATAATTGATGCAATCCCGGCCAATAGAAACATAGTCGCTACATCGAACTTAGTGAATACTCGATTTGAAATGTAAAAGAACCCGATTTCAGCTAAGACAGCCAAAACAAAGATTCCACCAATATAAACACTATTGATTCCTATGTGTTTAAGATAAATAACTCCGTAATTATAGTAGGTAGCATGGGAACCTTGTAAAACCATACTCAGGAGTAAACATATTAAAAATGATTTTGATTTCAGTAATTCAAAGGAACCTCCTGACCGTTGAGAAAGCTTAACTCTTAAGCTTGATGGAGATCGAATTAATGATAGGATTAAAATGAATAGATTACCGAGTAAAAACAAATAGATAATATTGTTCGCATTTTTTGAGGCTACCCATCCTGTTAACACTGATGAGAGAATAAAACCGAACGATCCCCATAATCTGCATTTTCCATAGTCAATCCCATTTTCTTCTTTTGATAGAATGGAGGCCTTTGTCTCGTTGATAGGTAACAACATGGGATAGATGAGGCTGAAAAAGACCATTACTAACATAAGCCCTGCCAAATTATTAAAAGGCAAAAAACATACTAGGATGATTAGAGATAAAAAAGCGACTATAAGCGAAACGTGTGATAACCAATACCTTTTGCACAAGGCAGGAAAAATGTACGAAGTTGAAAAAGCTCTTACTAGTAATCCGATGGATATCACGATCCCTGCTTGTTGAGCAGTTAACCCTTTTGTAATCAGCCAAACGGTCCAGTACGGTAAGAAAATCCCCCAGGTGAAGAAAAATACAAAAAAGTTTGTGGATAACCATGTTTGTTTCATAACACTTCCCCTTATGTCAATACATTTTTTTTCGTTTTCTGAATGGTTTCAATAAGTTGTAGGGACAGTTCAAAAGCCTTTCTTTCTGAATCCGGATGATAGTTATCGGAGAAGGGATTAGCGAACCCGTGCTGTCCTTTAAACAACTCGACTTTTATCCCTGATTTACAGGATAATTGCTCGACGAGCCAGTTAACATTAAATGACTTTTCGTGCTCAGAAAACAGTAATAGTACGGGTAGTTTTGGGAATAAATTGAGATAGTCTCTAATCCGTGATCCATAGTAACCTATGGCCGCATCTCCTATGCCATAATGTTCGCAACATAACCAAGCTACGGTTGCACCGACGCTATACCCCCAGAACACAATGGTTTTGTATCGAGACTTTAAGGAATCTACTAAATTTAAAACTTGTTTTTTCGCTTTTCCAAATCCAATTTCATTTTTGAAATATTGGTAAGCATCTGCCTCATCATCATAATGAAAATGATCTCGATTTAATAAATTGGGGCAGTATACGTCATACCCTTTAGCGGCAACCATTTGAGCTACGTGTTTCATATGATCGTTAATCCCATAGATTTCATGTATCAGGATGACAGCAACATCAGAATAATTACAGTGTTTTAACATGATATGACAAACTCCTTATCCTTATAATTAAAGATAGAGGGGGTGTCGCGCTCCCCCTCAGTATAGGAAGTTAGTATTTGATCGGCATTGTAACAATACCATGAAAGGTAGGGTTAGGCGTCCATTCAGGTCTTTCAAGATTATATAAAGGTGTAATGTGAGAAAAACGTTGAATAACTTCTTTTAAAATTTCGGCGATTTCTACGCGAGCAAATGCTGCAGCAATGCATGCATGATAACCACCACCAAAACCAATATGCTGTTTACCTGTCCGATTGATATCAAATTTTTCTGGATTTTCAAAAACGCGTTCATCACGACCAGCGGAACCGAGGAAGAAATAGACCGAATCTCCTTCACGAATAAGTTGGTTATGAATAGTAATATCTTGGGCAGCGTGTCTTGTTATGTATTGAATTGGTCCTTCAAGTCGCATAGTCTCATCCAAGACCTTAGGAATTAGAGACAGATCTTTTTTGAGTTCATCAAATACTTTTGGATGTTTGAACAATAGATGCAACGTATTACTTAACATGAACTGCGGAATTTTATGTCCACCAAAAATTAGATGAATGGTTTGTGCGATAAGTTCATCGTCACATAATTCTCCTTCCTCACTCGGATTATCTGAGATTAAACGGCTTAACAAATCGTTGCGTTTTTTGATGCGTCTTTCAGCAATTGCTTCTGAAAGAAACATGTACATTTCTTTCATACTTTTTTTGGTTTGATCGCTGATATCTTTGTCAGGGACGTGGGAAACAACAAAGTTTTGCATAAATTGAGCAATGTCATCTGACCAACGGATAAAACGTTCAACCTCTTCACCTGGAATACCAAGCATTTTACAAAGTACCAACGCCGGAATTGGATGAGCAACTTCAGAAACGAAGTCAAACTCGTTCGAATGTTTTTCAACCACTTGATCTAAAACTGATGTTACAATTTTCTTGATTTCAGGAGTGATAGCCTCAATCTCTTCTTTCCAAAAGGCACGGTTCATGTATTTTCTTAAACGTGTATGGATTGGACGGTCGTTATAAATCATCCATGTGGATATAATGTCGATGATCTCCTTAAAGTGCTTGTCTTCGCCTTCAGGGAGATTTTTCATTTTGTGCCAAATTAGTGGGCTAGTGATAAAGGTGTCTCCCTGCAAATATTTTGTGATGTCATCATATCTTGTTATAAACCACGAACGCATTTCTTCATTCCAATAAACTGGAGCATTATCTCTTAATCTCTTGTAATAGTTGTAACGATTATGCAAATAATCATCACTGTAAACACTAAATTGTTCTATATACATCCAAATTGACATTTTAACCTCTGATTTACGCAGTACACCCGATGCGACGCAACACCTCATCCGGGTGTTGTAGAACGTACTGTTCAAAACGAGTAATGGAGTGGGCAATGTCGTTTTGATCCTTGTGAAAAACGTTGGCAATCACTTCATCTTTCAACCACTTCCACAGCCGTTCAATCGGGTTCAACTGTGGGGAATACGGTGGCAAAAAGATGAAATGAAAAGCATCGCCTTCCTCGCCATCAAGAAAGGCTTTCACCATCTTGGCATGATGAATGCGTGCGTTGTCCAACACAAGCACGAGGAATCGGTCCGTATATTTCTCTTTCAATCGGCGCAAAAAGTCGAGGAACGTTTCGGCATTGGCGGATGATGCACGATGAAATACAACATCGCCTTGTTGAACATCGACGGCGCCAAAAATAGAAACGTGGGCGTGGTGACCGTAGCTTGGCACTTGTTTTTGATTTCCTACTTCTGCCCATGTCGTACGAAGCGCTTGATACGCACGAACATGTGTTTCGTCCACATAAAACATAGTGACGTTCTCGGTGATTAGTTTTTTTTTATAAATTCGAGTTCCTTTTGAAAAGCAGCTTGATGTTCTGGATTCCCTTTCACAAGCTTATACGTCGGACGTGTCCATGACAAGCGAAGACGATGCAATAACTTACGAATGCCTTCACGTGACATCGAAACGCCATAGGTATGTTGGATGTAAGATTGTAAAATACGCGTGTTCCATGATGAAGCAATGCCCCAGCCAGCATCCACAGGTGTAGTAGTTAACACGAGTTGTCTGATTTCTTGTTGTTGTTCTTCCGTCAGAAATGGCACACGACCAGGCGGCAACCGACGATCGAGTAAATGATCGAGCCCTCCTTCATTAAACCGTGCAACGTAGAGGGCAACAGATTGACGGCACAGATTGACCATTTTGGCCACATCTTTGCCAAGATGACCTTCCATGACGAGACGAACAGCGGTCACCCGAACGCGAAGCGAAGCATCTTTGATTTTCCGTTCTTGTTTCCGAAGTGTTCGAGGCGTCCAACCGTGATCATTTGTGATTTTCAGACGTTTCATGTCCTTTCCGCTCCTTTTACACATGAGTATTTAGGAGCAGTATAGCCATGAAAAAAGGTGTTCATACAGAAGTCATGGTTTTAAGGTGCATGTATATAGCTGTCTCATGTTAGTGTCTGAACCTCTGTTTTTGTGGTTATCAAAAAATAGAAAATTAAATATTCTTTTAATATAATCATCTATTCTGATTTCAAATTTGAGGTTTATATCATTTTTCAGAAAACATATCTTTGTAATTTGGATTAATATTGCTAGTTTCAAGCTGCTATGTAATGGTAATTGTATTTTGCTGTAGTAAGGCTTTGCTGGATTTATATAAAATTCTAAGGAATCAATAAATTCAATAACAATTTTATTTAATGCATATCTTTCCCTAGATATTTGGCCAGATAAAAAATCTTCCAAGAAATTATCTTTGATTTCATTGAAAAGACAATTGATTATTCTCTCTAAATTATCAATATTCTTATGATTAGGGTTAGATGTTATACCTTCTAATATTAACGAAAGTATAGTATTTGAGTTTAAAATATTAGCAAATTGATTTCTACTAAAGAAACCCACCATGTCTTTTATATCGTAGATGGCATTAGAGATATCATCTGCGAGTTCAATTATATATTCTTCAATAACAGGTTGATTGTAAGTCTGGAGAATTTTATTTACAAAAATAGATGACTCCTGATAATATCCCTTAATTAAATTCGCTTCTTCTTCCCTTTTAAGAGGTATTACATTTTTATGTTTAAGAAGCGCGGCTACAGTTCTTAATGTAACATTATGAGATTCTTCAGTTACAATTCTTATTGTTTGAGCATTGGATTCAAATCCCCCAAAGCATTTCATTATATTATCAAGACTTCTTTCGGCACTATGACCAAAAGGAAGATGTCCTATATCATGCGCAAAGGTTGCCGCATGAATAAGATTTAAATCAATAGTTGGTAAATCATTTTTTAACAAATGATTGTTTACTCTTTCAGTAATTATTTCTGCGATTTCGTTGACTTCCAAAGAATGAATCAATCTATTCCGTAAATTATGGTTATGAGGAAATGGAATAAGTTGTGTTTTAGTATGTAAAATACGAAAGTATAGTGATCTTATATACATCCAAATTGACATTTTAACCTCTGATTTACGCAGTACACCCGATGCGACGCAACACCTCATCCGGGTGTTGTAGAACGTACTGTTCAAAGCGAGTAATGGATTGGGCAATATCGTTTTGATCCTTGTGAAAAACGTTGGCAATCACTTCATCTTTCAACCACTTCCACAGCCGTTCAATCGGGTTCAACTGTGGGGAATACGGTGGCAAAAAGATGAAATGAAAAGCATCGCCTTCCTCACCATCAAGAAAGGCTTGCACCATCTTGGCATGATGAATGCGTGCGTTGTCCAACACAAGCACGAGGAATCGGTCCGTATATTTCTCTTTCAATCGGCGCAAAAATTCGAGGAACGTTTCGGCATTGGCGGATGATGCGCGATGAAATACAACATCGCCTTGTTGAACATCGACGGCGCCAAAAATGGAAACGTGGGCGTGGTGACCATAGCTTGGCACTTGTTTTTGATTCCCTACTTCTGCCCATGTCGTACGAAGCGCTTGATACGCACGAACATGCGTTTCGTCCACATAAAACATAGTGACGTTCTCGGTGATTAGTTTTTTTTTATAAATTCGAGTTCTTTTTGAAAAGCAGCTTGATGTTCTGGATTCCCTTTCACAAGCTTATAAGTCGGACGTGTCCATGACAAGCGAAGACGATGCAATAACTTACGAATGCCTTCACGTGACATCGAAACGCCATAGGTATGTTGGATGTAAGATTGTAAAATACGCGTGTTCCATGATGAAGCAATGCCCCAGCCAGCATCCACAGGTGTAGTAGTTAACACGAGTTGTCTGATTTCTTGTTGTTGTTCTTCCGTCAGAAATGGCACGCGACCAGGCGGCAACCGACGATCGAGTAGATGATCGAGCCCTCCTTCATTAAAACGTGCAACGTAGAGGGCAACAGATTGACGGCACAGATTGACCATTTTGGCCACATCTTTGCCAAGATGACCTTCCATGACGAGACGAACAGCGGTCACCCGAACGCGAAGCGAAGCATCTTTGATTTTCCGTTCTTGTTTCCGAAGTGTTCGAGGCGTCCAACCGTGATCATTTGTGATTTTCAGACGTTTCATGTCCTTTCCGCTCCTTTTACACATGAGTATTTAGGAGCAGTATAGCCATGAAAAAAGGTGTTCATACAGAAGTCATGGTTTTAAGGTGCATGTATATAGTATTCGTTGGTAATCGCATCTAAACTCTGAAATCGAAATCTTTTCTTGTTCTGGTGAAAATCTGCTTTTGTCATATTTTTTATACATTAACCTCTCCCACTCTACAAAAATAGTTTTCTGAATAAATAGTAAAAACCCAAGAGGATAGGTTTCTATTAATGTTTCACGAGTGAAAACCTATCCTCTTGGGTTGATGTCTTCGATACTATATGTACAACTTATAAATAGGTATATGAATCCCGTCCATATCCCTTCATCTTTCTTAATTACTGAATAAAATGGACTTAGATTCACTTTCACTCGTAGTCCAGCAATTTAAGGTTGCCGGGTAGAAACTCTCAGACCATATTTCTGAGGATATACGAGCAAGTTTTTATTAAAATATTCATTTTTATTAATAATTATATAGATTGTAAAAATTTATGTCAACAAAAAATGGAATTATAACCCGTGGTACTATACACATCCAAATTGACACCTTAACCTCTGGTTCATGTAGTACACTCGGAGGCTTGTCACCTCTTCGTTTTGTTTGAGGCGTTGTGAATGTTATTACCTCAATCATGCTTCAAATAATAAGGGTTGCAAGCTTTTTTATCATTCATTGAGTAAAATCAACAAAAAATCGAGGGACGTCTTTAAAATTTTGGTTCATCACCAAATTTTGTGATTTAGTGACAAAAAAGAGAAAGCACTGACGAGATCCTGGCAATAATGTTAGTGGTGAAATCAACATTAAGGAGGTCTCGTAAGTGCTTTCGATATCACTAGGATTGCCAGAATTGAAAGTGATTAAACAAGAACTTCATTCCTATGGTTATGCGATTCATGTAGAGAAAACAGCGACACGGGAACACTGCCCTCATTGTGGGTTTGCCCCTTCCTCTGTCCACGACAGACGGACAAGAAAAGCACAGGATTTGGCGATTTTCCATCAACCCGTGTACTTATTCGTAAAGGTAAAGCGCTATCGGTGCTCGAATTGTTCCCAAGTGTTTTCCGCCTCTTTGGAATCGATTCAACCCAATCAACACTACACTAATCGATTTGGTGAGTACTTGTATGAACTTTGTGAAGGCTCCGCCATTCAAGAGGTTAGCCGAAAGCACCGCATCCCATATACGACATTGGAGCGCATCTATTACTCCATCGCATCAAAAAAAGCAAAAGAGCGTCAAACAGCGATAGAAGCATCTTCTCAAGAAGAGATGGTGCTTAGCTTAGATGAGATCGCGGTAAAAAAGGGACATCAGTATGAAACCGTATGGATGGATGCCAAAGCTGGATCAGTCATGGGAATGCATGCCGATCGCCAATGTGACTCCGCCATCCACTTGTTGAGCCAAAATGTCCTGTCGAAAGAAAGGGTTCAAACGGTGATTCTGGACATGTGGGAACCTTATCATAAGGCGGTTCGCGCCCTGTTTCCATCTGCTTCGGTTGTCATCGATAAGTACCATGTGGTTCAAAAAGTGACACAAGCCTTGGATCAAGCAAGAAAGGAATTTCCTCCATTGAAAAAGGCTCGATATCTTCTCTTAAAAGGCTGTGAAAAGCTTCATAAGGACCAGCGGCTTCGATTAGACGACATCTTGGAGGAGTATCCGGTACTTTCCATTGCCTATTATCTGAAAGAGTTGTTTAGAGATTTTTACCGAACCGATGGATATCACGAAGCAAAGGAACGCTTGGAAGAATGGATTCAGTTAGCCAAACAGAGCCCTTTTGCTTCTTTTCAGGAAGCAGCCAACACGCTTGAAAGGTGGAAGGAGCCGATTCTTTCCTACTTTTTGTGCCCATATACCAATGCCCGAATCGAGGGGACGAATCACAAGATCAAAAACATCAAACGCCGAGCATATGGCTATCGAAATCGAGAACGGTTTCGTTTGCGTGTATTTCTGGAGTGTACAGGGAACACTACAGGTAGTTAGGCTTCTTAAGCGCTCCCTTCTTCCGCTATCGGTATGATAGTTGGTAGAATGGAACCCGTCAAGGAAAGCACTTGACTGTTTCCATTCTACCAATTTTATGGTCTGTATGCGGAAGAAGGATCTTGACTGATGAACCCATTTCATCCAGCTAACATGTTTCTGGGATTAAGTGAAAATCACAGAAAATGGTGAAGACCCAAAAAAACTAATCACGGACGAAATCGTTCTTCTTCATGTCGATGAGACGCATGTTCGCACATATCAAGCGCTTCGTACGACATGGGCAGAAGTAGGCAATCAAAAACAAGTGCCAAGCTACGGTCATCACGCCCACGTGTCCATTTTTGGCGCAGTCGACGTGCAACAAGGGGACGTCGTATTTCATCGTGCTTCATGACGTTTCTAGACTTTTTACATTTGTTGAAAGAAAAATATGCGAATCGATTCATCGTGCTTGTGTTGGACAATGCACGTATTCACCATGCCAAGATGGTGCGAGCGTTCCTTGATAGTGAAGAAGGTACTACTTTTCACTTTATCTTTTTGCCACCGTATTCCCCACAGTTAAACCCGATTGAACGGCTATGGAAGTGACTAAAAGATGAAGTCATTGCCAACGTCTTGCATAAAGATCAGAACGATATTGCCCAATCGATCACTCGTTTTGAACAGCACGTCTTACAGCACCCAGATGAGGCGTTACGCCGCATCGGGTGTGCTGCGTGAATCAGAAGTTAAAATGTCAATTTGGATGTATATAGCAGCTCGTTCGGCATTATGTCACTAGTAGAAAACCCTCAAAAGAGAATTTATATTCCCCTTTTGAGGGTTAATTCAATGATATTTTACTTCAATCCTATTCTTACTTCACCGTCATGAAATATCTCAATGACATATCCTGAAGATGGTGAAAATATCCATGTATCAAAACTTACAGCAGTAACATCATCTATAACTTCAAATACTTTATTTAACTCAGATTGAATTATAGGTAATGTCCCTTCATCCCAAATTACATATATAACGTTGCTGTATTCATCAATGTTTTGGTTCAAAAAGGAGATGATCTCATCAACTGTATTCACTTTAGCATGATAAGTCACTTTCTCCCATTCAATACGCCCCCACTCAGTAAATGGAAAAGAATTCTCAAAATCTCTTAGTACTTGCTCTCTCTCACTATCAGATAAGACGTGTACATTCTCACCTAGTGCCTCAATACACTCATCAAATAAACTCATTCAAATTCCCCCTTACCTATTCAAATGTTTTAATAAAGATTTAAAGGTGCTTTCGTTACCCTCAAATGGAATAACGATTTTTCGAGCATTAGCCCCTTTACCATTGCGAAAATCTTCAATGTTTATATGTATACCCTTATTTGGGTCATAATCTAATCTCCATCTTACTTTTCCGTCAGCAGACTGCCTACCAATTACTTTACCATATCCAGCACTTGACTTAAGAGTTCCTATATATGGCTTTGAATTTGGTCCTAAATCTCCAACTAGGTCTAGTGCTTTATTTCTAGCCTGTTCATATGTCTTGACTTTATCTAATACTTGTTCCCCTTTACCAATACCCTTAATAATACTCACAGCCTGATCTAATTTTTTCGGATCAATATCAAATGCTTTCTTAATGGCATTTGTTACTTTTGCAATGCTCTTTAGATCACCTAGTCCCGGAATAAAACCAACTAACGCTTCGGCCACATCTTTTGCATCGGATTTCGGATTGCTTAACACTTGATACAAGCAATAAGCATCTTTGATCGTACCTACCATCGGAACGAAGTCGGTGACCACTTCGATTAGTTCCTTTGTTGCGGACCATCCTTTGTCACTTTTGTTTTTTGAAGCCGTGTATACGTCCTGTGACAGACTATGGACGACGACAGTACGAACGTCTTTGTCCATATTATACAAAGATAGTCGAATTTGTCGAGTGAGCGCTTCTTCTTTTGCTTTCTTTACATCATTTGATTTTTGTGATTGCTGAGACGCTTCTTGAACTTCTTTACTCATTTGCACCGTGTCTGTTTCGAATGATTTGACCGCAGACTGGAGCGCATTTTTAATGCTCTTTACAGGGTTATAGAGCGCGGTTTCTGTTTGATTTCCTAAATTTCTTGAAGCTTCCCTTTTGATAAAATCAATAGGTTTATAAACTGTATTTCCAATCGTGTTTCTTACTGGATTGATCGCTAATTCGTATGCCTTCCGTGCTTCTTGACTAATATGTACGGTGTCTTTTGGAATGGATGGTTTGCTCGATTTAGCTGAGCTATTTTGTGGATGGTTGACTTTTTCTGTCTTTGTCGCCGTACTTGTCACATGAGTATTCACTGTCCTTGAATAACTACTGCGTGTCATCGCAGCACTGGCTGATTTTGAAAACGGCATGACTCTCCCCTCTTTTTACATATTTGCTCGTTTCTTTCGCATTCATTGTAAATAATCAAACATTTTTTTCGATATTTTTCATTCGACATTTTTCTTTTTCAATCGACATTCCAAAATTATGAACAAGAGGAGAAAATCGTATGTCGAGCGTTTTGTACGCTCCGATATGAGTCTTTGTGAGGAGCTGGCCTGCATCATCGGCCAGCTCTTTTTTACTCCGCGCTTCGTTTCGGAATCGGAAACGAGGCAAAATCAAATGCAATAGCCACGTTCGGGAAAATCGCTTTTGCTTCTTCTAGCAGTTGGTCACACATCTCCCCTTGATAACGGGAACTCATATGTGTCAAAATGAGTTGCTTCACTTCCGCTCGTTTCGCTACTTCCGCTGCTTGGGTCGTCGTCGAATGATAGTAATCATGCGCTAAATGTGCTTCTTTGGCACGAAATGTTGCCTCATGGACAAGGACGTCAGCTTGTCTATGATGTGAATATTGATAGACAAGGAGGTGAATCGCATGTTGACGGTACAACAAGCTGTATTTACAGTTGAGAGCTTAATCAGCAAAGTCCAACAACAAAAACAGCTCATTCATCAACTCGTTCAAGAAAATGAACATTTGCGTCACGAAATCAAACAGCTGCGCAAAGAAAATGAACAACTGAAGTATCGCGTTCAAGAGCTGGAAGCACGCACGAAAAAAACAGCTCCAATAGCCATTTGCCCCCATCTTCTGACCGTTTTCACACCCATTCTTCTCGCAAGCCATCTGGCAACAAGCCAGGCGGACAAGAAGGACATCAAGGAACGACGCTCCGTCAAGTGGAACGTCCACATCATCGCATCGTTCATCGTGTGCATACGTGTCAAGGATGTGGGGCTTCTTTGCGCGAAGTCAAACCGTTCAAAGTCGATGTCCGTCAAGTGTTCGATCTCCCTCCCGTGACGATCGAGGTGACACAACATGAACGTGAAGTGAAATCCTGTCCACATTGCCGATGTGTTCAACAAGCGGAGTTTCCACCACATGTCACGAATCATGTGCAATACGGTCCACGTCTCACGGCGCTCGTTGTTTATTTGCATCATATCCAATTGATCCCTTACAAACGTTTGAGTGATACGATCGAAGCATTATATCAACACTCAATCAGTACGGGAACTCTTGCCAATATGGTGAAACGAGGACGCGAAGCGCTAGAATCGAATATGGACATCATCGAAGACGCCTTACTTGAATCCAACATCCTGCATGTCGATGAAACGAGTTTGCGCATCAAAGGGAAACTCGCATGGGTGCATGTCGCGTGTACATCAAAATACACGTACTTGGCTCCTCACGTTTCTCGTGGAAAGAAAGCGACCGATGACATCGGGATTCTTCCGCGATATCAAGGGACGATGATGCACAATGGGTTTGGTACGTATCCAAAATACACGCAAGCCACCCATGCCCTTTGTCACGCCCATCATTTGCGTGAATTGAAGGGCTTCATCTAACAAGGGCATACATGGGCATCGCGCATGACGACGTTTCTGTTAGCCGCCAAACAGGCAGTCGAAGCCTATCACGGTGCACTTTCCAAAAAAGAAGCGAAACGATGGGAACGAGTGTATGATCGCATCCTTATGAAAACACAGCACCGATTGGAAACGATGACGCCTCAAAGCACTCGCTTTTGTTCGGCGGCTTCAGAAACGAAAGGAAGAAGCGCTGCGTTTCTTACGTGAAGTGCATGTTCCCTTTGACAACAACCAAGCCGAACGCGATCTTCGCATGGTCAAAGTGAAAGAGAACATTTCGGGTACATTTCGCGAAGAAACATTCGCCCAGTCTTTTTGTATCACAAGAAGCATCGTTTCCACACTGACGAAGCACGAAAAAAATGTGTGGGATTCGTTATGTCTTCTGTTGATGGGCGAAACGCTCGATCGTGTTCTTTCTACCACTTAGGGCATTTTCCATCACGAGGATGCCCGATTTGTGTTGCGCTTTTTTACATACTACTATCGGGGTGAATAGTTACCCTGGATTTAGCCAGTTCGTAGAAGCTACAATGCTATCAGGCCACCAATCAATAGACTTATAAGCATATCCTCTAGTTTGCGTATTTGCTCCATTATTTATCGCATAAATTGTTCCTGTACCATTTGTAGTTGCTTTAATAATGGATGTGTCTTTATAAGTACTTGAACCATCTAAAGAGGCAGTTGCAGATTCTGCAACTGCCGCACTAGCAGTTGCAATTACTGCTGCTGCAAGCGATAAAGAAATCCATTTTGATTTCCACTTGTTTTTTCGATTTACTAACATGCATTTTTCCTCCTTTAGTTTTAAATTTTGTCATTCGATCTTTTTCTTCAGCAAGACATTTAAACTCATCAAATCCCTACAGAATGCATAATGTCATCGACCAGCATTCTTATCCCCCCTTTCAAAGCAAATGATTTTATGCGATCGATCGATTTGATAAATAGGATTAGAAAACTTTAAAAATACGTTTTCGATTCGATTCGTAAAAATGAGATAATGTACATCCGAAAAATCCTCTTTTAGAAAGTGATAAAAATGGTTTAAATCCTCAAAATCGAAATATTTCGTCGGCTGATCAAAAATAAATATGATACGTTTTAATGCTTGTCCAAGAGAAATGAGATAAATTAGCCGTTGAAATGCTGTTAACGAATCCATTGTCGCATCGGGTGGTATACAATACTTTTCGCACAATTCAGATTTCCGAAATGAGCGATTCAACAGCTTATGCATTTCACGTAAACGATAATTCCTCCACAACTGATTGTAGTTTTCCGGTATGACAAAAAATACGTTTTTACTCGATTTTTCCTTTCTCGTTACAACATTTTCATCTAAATGTATTTCGCCTTCATCTAAAGGATGAAAGCCAGCAAACGTTCTCGCCATAATATCCGTATGAATATGATTCCTTGCCACAATAATTGATTGAGACGGAAGCTTACAATGGCAACTATGCAAAATGATTTGGCGGTTATATGTGATAGTAACGTTTTTTAATTCTAGCATCAGTCTGTTCTCTCCATTTCTTTTGCCATTTGAATAAGCACCTTTTCTTTCTCTTCCATCGCCAGTTTCATATAGTGATTCCATGATTCCAAACTGATAGAAGATTTCCCCACTATCGTTTTTAAAGATCCACTTGATGGAATACGTAGTTTTTCCATTAAATACTGACCGACAAAGATGCTTATCTGTTCATTTTCAAACAGTCTGTATGGGATCAAAAAGGCGGCTAATTCCTGGACATATGCTGTTACCGATTTGTCATTAACGTCAAGAAAAGGATCGACGTAGAACGTATAGCTTCCGTTAGTAACTGTGCTGTCATATAGCGAGAGATTTGTTGTACTTAAGCTTTTGGGAATAATAACAACAGTTTTAATTTCATTCATACAATAATCTGTATTTTTAAGATTAGTAAATAACTCACAAAGCTCACTACGAATCGAAACAAGTTGATTCTTCAATTCTCTATAATTCTTCGTTTTCGTCAAAAATGGTTCATAAACGATTAACTTCGTATTTTCAATTTCCATTTGTTTGTAGGGACCTCTTATAATGGATAGACAATCTAAATGATCTCCATGCCAACTATACTTTTCTTTTCCCTCAATTACCTTTATGTGTTTACATTTTTTCGTTTCGACATTAGTATGAAAAGTTCCAGATGAGTCTATCGTATAAATATTCGAATGAGTTGACTGTGGATACCAATTTGCCTCGAACGGCAGTAAAACAATGTTCGATGTTAGCGGATAAAAGCTAGAACCGAAAGTATGTTTATAATAGATGATCATGGAATGAACACCACTCGTTTCGACTTCAACAATGCTTCCTTGTTGATTAAAAGATAAATTTTTTCCTCCGCTTTTTATGTGGTCGATTTCGAATTGCTCGTTCATCGAAAAACGCACAAAAGGAGCTTTTTTGTCTAAAGTGAGCTCAACTTTAATTGGATATCGAGATTCAGGTTCGACCTCGATTCCCGTTATTCTCCAATTGCTTGTCATACTTTTATTGTGATGAGTTTTATATTTTATATGTTGATAAAGTTTGTAGTCATTTGCGAGTAAAATATCATCTAGCTGAAATTTCGTTTGAGTATGATAGATTGTAAATGTGACAGAAATAATCAACATTACACTTATAGCTAATCCAAATGCTGTACGTTTCATTTTCATAAATACAATGCAAATCATGATCGAACAAACAACATATACCAACTGAATCCATACATTTTCTTTTAGAAAGGTCAGACTAAATAAAGGATCAATATAAGGAAAGCGATTTTCAATAAACACTTGAAACGGGCTATATTCAAGGGAAAATAGTGTCATAATCCATAGAAGAAATACACTGAGGAGCAACATTGATTTTTTGTGAGAATAGTATGCATCAATCATGCTGATAAATAATCCGATGATCCATGCCCATATGAATGGGAGAACAAAACAAATCCAGTACAACCGAAAAAGAAACTTAAAAAGATCCCAACCTGCCGAATAGTTTACAACAATCGCACTTGCTACAACTCCTGCAATCAGTATTTGTAATATGAAAAAACATGTGAATAGAATAGTTATTTGATTAGCGATGATCTTTTTCGGTTTTTGTATGATATTATTCATCAAAATCCAATCAACCGGAGTTGAGGTCATAATCAAAAAATGTAGGCGAAAACTTGCCAACAGCCAGACAACAACTCCAATAGGAAGCAAATATTTCTTGTACAAAATAAACTCAGCTGGATTTATTGTATACGGGTTTATACAATAAAAAACGAGAATACCCAAATAAATAGAAATCAAGGCAACATCTAATTTCATATTTGCTATCATTCGGAATAGTACAGAACACCATTTCATCCATACATAATCCTTTCTCATATTGTACTTATCATTCAAAATAAGCCGCTTCTATACTACAAACTACAAAGACTAACTTCGCAAAATATATACATTCAAACTGTAATAGGCAATTAATATACATCCACGTACATTATAAAAAAAAAGGTTCATCACCAAAAGATGTACTTGCATCTGCCATTAAAGTATGTTAGCTGTTTCTAGACGAACCCGCAAGGCAAAACGTTGGATATTTCTGTATCCATATCCCCGGCGTTTGATTAGCTTGATCTTGTTATTCGTTCCCTCCATTTTTCCATTCGAATAAGGTGACAATATGCACGATATGATTTCATCTATTCGTTTGACAAGCGATTTTGCGATGGCGCGTACAGCCGAACAAGGACAACATACATATCGGTGAATCCAAGCCGACAAACGTCGTTTCGCCTGTTGCTCGTCTTTGCTGTTGGACACATAGCGAAAATGTTGGAGCGATTGGTAGACAGACTTTAAGTCATCGCTTTCATTGCACCATTTCCGTACGATTTGGCGTTCTTCCTCCGTCAATTTCTCTGGGCATTGGCTCAATAAACGGCAAACGTAACGAACATGTCCGTGTTTCTTGCCTCCTTTGTCCAAATATTTGCGACAACGCTCTAAAGCATCTGTAAACAGCTGAATGACATGGAAATAATCCACGACATGTGTCACCTCTGGGCAAACCCTTTGAATCGCTTTTTTCATCGCTGGAGCCAAATCACTCACAACATACTGAACAGAACCAGACACATGAGCCAACACACGTCCAATGGCTTCCTCGTTCTTTCCTGCTTCAACGGCATACACTTCTCCCGTTTCGGCATCCATGATCGCCACTCCGTAGTCATGCCCTTTTCGAAACGCAAACTCATCGACACAAACTGCCTTTGGTTGGATATCATTCGATAAGAAGGAAGGGGCATGGGTATAAAACCAACGTTCAACGGTCGTGTACGGAAGCTTGAGCATACGAGCCACCGCCTGAATGGATGTTCCGATACAAGATTGCGCTACCCATTGTTGAAAAGCATCCGTTGCCACACTTCGAGGGGAGATTCCTGGATAAGACGTGCTGAATGTCATGCCACACGTACCACAACGTCTTCGCTCGACAGGAAGTTCGATCCAAAAAATCCCGATTCGCTGAGCATAGCCATGCATCCATTGTTTCTTTTTTCCTGTCATTTTGATCGTGCGTTTCAAGCAAACAGGACATAACGGGCATTGTTCAGGAAGGGAAAGTTCAAAAATCCAACGTTCTTCTTCTTTTCGTACCTTTTGAATCAAAACATCTGGTAAATCGATGAGTTCTTTGATAAACTGAGAGTACATGCGAATTTTCCTCCCATGGTTCGGTTTGGTTACCTTTACCATACAGGAAAATTCGCATTTTTTGTACCCTCTATTTTCCCTATGCATACCTATCTTAAAATCTCAAGTACAACTTTTGGTGAAGAGCCAAAAAAAAAAGATATGTCAATTATTTACTTAGAAATTTTATAATATTTTAACAAAATTACCATAGTATAACCCCCTAGAGCCATTTCTAGGGGGTGTTCGTTTATTTCAACCATTCGGTATGGAAGATGCCTTCTTTGTCGATGCGTTCGTACGTATGCGCACCGAAGTAGTCGCGCTGGGCTTGAATAAGGTTTGCTGGCAATGTTTCCATTCGGTAGCTGTCATAGTAGGCTAAGGCGCTTGCAAACGCTGGTGTTGGAATGCCGCGCATCGCTGCCGTTGCGACGATTTCGCGGAGCGATTGTTGATAGTTTTCGACGATTTCTTTAAAGTATGGATCGAGCAATAAGTTTGGTAGCGCTGGATCGCGATCGTACGCTTCTTTAATTTTTTGTAAAAATTGCGCACGAATAATGCAGCCACCGCGGAAAATCATCGCGATATTGCCGTATTGTAAATTCCAATTGTATTCTTCCGATGCTGCTTTCATTTGCGCAAAGCCTTGGGCGTACGAGCAAATTTTGCTCATGTAAAGCGCACGGCGAACAGCTTCAATAAAGTGCGCACGATCGCCTTCATACGGCTTCACTGCTGGACCAGCTAATAGCTTGCTTGCTTTCACGCGCTCTTCTTTCATTGCAGAAATAAAGCGAGCAAATACCGATTCCGTAATAATTGGAAGCGGAACACCTAAATCGAGCGCGTTTTGGCTCGTCCATTTTCCTGTTCCTTTTTGCCCTGCTTTGTCTAAAATGACATCGACAAGCGGCTTGCCTGTTTCTTCATCGATTTTTGTAAAAATGTCTGCTGTAATTTCGATTAAATAGCTATCTAATTCCCCTTTATTCCACTCGGCAAATACTTCATGAAGCTCTTGGGCGTTTAAGCCGAGCACATGTTTTAATAAAAAGTATGCTTCGGCAATTAATTGCATATCGCCATATTCAATGCCGTTATGCACCATTTTTACGTAATGGCCCGCACCGTCTGGACCGATATACGTCGTGCACGGCTCGCCGTCCACTTTTGCCGCAATCGCTTCAAAAATCGGGCGAACGAGTTCATGTGCTTCTTTTTGTCCACCTGGCATAATCGAAGGCCCTTTTAACGCTCCTTCTTCTCCACCAGAGACGCCTGTGCCGATGAAATGAATGCCAAGTTCCGCAAGTTCTTTATTGCGGCGTTGTGTATCTTTAAAATACGTATTGCCGCCGTCGATGACGATATCGCCTTTTTCTAAATACGGCTTTAATTGTTCAATCGTTGCATCTGTTGCGGCGCCTGCTTTCACCATTAATAAAATTTTGCGCGGCTTCTCAAGCGCGTTAACAAACTCTTCGATGCTGTATGTACCGACAACATTTTTCCCTTCCGCTTCTTGTAAAAACTCGTCTGTTTTTTCACGCGAACGGTTATATACGGCGACGGAATAACCACGGCTTTCAATGTTGAGCGCCAAGTTTTTTCCCATGACCGCTAAACCGATTACACCAATTTGTTGTTTCGCCATAGCAAATGTTCCTTTCTATTTTTGTTTGTTCAAAAAAGAACATACCATAATCGTCTTTTCTCGTTCAAGTGTTCTGTTTCTCATTCCTCATATGTTCTTTAATCGTGCTTGCTCCTTCTAAATTGTCAAACAATATTGTCGGATCAATGACAGTAATGAGCCGATCAGGTAAATTCGCAATGCCAATAAAGTATGGCGTCTGTTGATAGGCAAGCATATTCACTTGCTTCATCATATGTGATGGAATATCAATAATTTCCTTTGCATCGTCTACGATAAATGCTACGTGTAAATCGCCCGTATGCACAACGACAAGCCGCGTTTTCTCTGCTTCCGTATACGGACGGCGATATAAAATTTGTGACGTATCAAGCACGGGAACAAGCTCACCGCGAATGCGAACAACACCAAGCATATACGAAGGCATGCTTGGAATGAGCGTCGGACGGCTCATCTTTTCGATGGAAACAACATGTTCAACCGGAATGGCGTATTGTTCGTTCGCAAGTTGAAAAACGACGACTTTATTCATCGTTTCACCCCCTCGCAGCCACTTCCTCAATAATCGCGATGACCATTTCAGTTGCTTTGACAAGTTCTTCAATTGGCATTCGTTCATTTGTTGTATGAATGTCTTCATAGCCGATCGCTAAGTTTACAGTTGGAATACCAAATCCTGCAATAACATTCGCATCGCTACCGCCACCGCTACGCAACAGCTCGTGCGGACGACCAATTTTTTCGGCTGCTCGTTTTGCGATTTCAACAACATGATCGCCGTCGCCAAATTTAAATCCTGGATACATCACTTCCACGTGAACATCTGCACGACCACCCATTTCTTCCGCTACTCGTTCAAACGCTTCTTTCATTTTCGCGACTTGCGCTTCCATTTTTTCTGGAACGAGCGAACGCGCCTCTGCTAAAATGTCCACGCGATCGCAAACGATATTTGTTTGTGTTCCACCTTCAAAACGGCCGATGTTTGCGGTCGTTTCTTCATCGATGCGCCCAAGCGGCATTTGCGCAATCGCTTTGGCGGCGATTGTAATTGCCGATACGCCACGCTCTGGTGCAACACCCGCATGAGCCGTCTTTCCGTGAACGGTCACTTTCAACTTTGCTTGTGTCGGAGCAGCAACGATAATTTGTCCAACTTTTCCATCGCTATCTAGTGCATATCCAAATTTCGCTTGAATGAGCGACGGATCAAGCGCCTTCGCCCCAACGAGCCCGGACTCTTCTCCAACAGTAATAATAAATTGAATTGTGCCGTGCGCAACTTGTTTTTCTTTTAATACTCGGATCGCTTCAAACATCGCAGCAAGTCCTGCTTTATCGTCCGCTCCTAAAATCGTCGTACCATCTGTTACAATATATCCATCTTGAATGGACGGTTTTACCCCTTTTCCTGGCACAACGGTATCCATATGAGATGTAAAGTAAATCGGATCAACTCCTTCTTTTGTCGCTGGCAATGTGCAAATTAAATTTCCTGCTCCATGCCCTGTTTGCGCAGTCGTATCATCTTCAATGACGTGCAAACCGAGCGCTTCAAACTTCGCTTTCAACACATCCGCAATGTCGCGCTCATATTTCGTCTCTGAATCAATTTGCACAAGCTCTAAAAATTCTTCGACTAAACGCTGTTCGTTTACCATCTCGCATCCTCCTATGTATGTACTCATCTTTAAGTATAACGAATTTTCCTTCATATGGCGATGAACACATGCACATAATTTTTTTCTTCCGCTTCACACATTTGTCACAATTTCGTTATATCATTCACATTGAACTTCATTTCATAGTAAAACAGGAGGTTTTTATGAATTCATTATCAAACAAAGATTTATACAAGGCTATATGGCGTTGGCACTTTTATGCCGGAATTATTTTCGCACCTTTTTTAATTATTCTTTCCATCACCGGAGCTATCTACTTATTTAAACCACAAATTGAATCGTTTTTATACAAAGACTACTATTATATTGAAGAAGGGGAACATGAGTTGGCACCGAGTACCCTCATTGAAAAAGTTACAAATACGTATGAACATGCTACAGTCGTCAGCTATCGGCCAAGCGATGCTCCACACCGTTCGACTGAAGTTGGCGTCGTTTTAGATGGTGAAACATATATCGTTTTTGTTAACCCATATACCGGCGATATTCTTGGTAAAATCGCAAAAGAAGACAAACTCATGAATATCATTGTCAAGCTGCATGGTGAATTAATGGTAGGAACAATTGGCGACAGAATTGTTGAACTTGCTGCATGCTGGGCTGTCATTTTATTAATAACAGGATTATATTTATGGTGGCCAAGAAATCGTTCTTTATATGGCATTGTGAAAATTCGCTTTAATGAAGGAAAGCGCGTCATGTGGAAAGACATTCATTCCGTGATTGCCATTTGGCTGTCAGTCTTTATTTTATTACTTATTTTCACTGGTTTACCTTGGGCTGGGTTTATGGGCGATAAAATTAATCGTATTGCCACGGCAACACACACCGGCTACCCCCCTGGCTTATGGGACGGTCAAATTCCAGAATCCGTTATTCCAACGAAATCAGTAGCAGACGTGCCATGGGCGGCGGAAAACATGCCTGTACCTGAATCGAATCAAAACGGAACAATGACCATTCCAGTTGAATCAGTTATTCAAATTGCAAAAGAGCGACATGTTCATCAAGGTTTTTCCATTTACTTCCCTGAAGGAGAAAAAGGAGTGTATACCGTTTCGGTCTTTCCAAACTTGCCGCAAGATCAAGCTACATTGCATATTGATCAATATAGCGGCAAAGTGTTAGCCGATTTGCGCTTTAAAGATTATGGTTGGCTAGCTAAAGTAATCGAAATTGGTATTGCCCTTCACGAAGGTCGATATTTCGGCTTATTTAATCAAATGATCGGCCTTATCACTTGCCTCGGTCTCATATTCATTTCGTATAGCGGTGTTGTGATGTGGTGGAAGCGACGCCCAAAAGGATCGTTAGGTGTCCCATCTGCTCCACAAAACAAAAAAGCGATGCAAATCGTCACACTCATCATTATCATATTAGGGCTTATGATGCCTTTAGTCGCTCTTTCATTGGCCATCGCTTTTGTTCTCGATTGGATTGTTATTCGTCGCATTCCAAAATTACAAACATGGTTCTCATAAGAAAAAGCGAGCAGTACATGTACTGTTCGCTTTTTCATTGAACAATTTATAACGGAATATTCCCATGTTTCTTTTTTGGACGCTCTTCCTGCTTATGACGAAGCATATCGAGCGCTTGAATGAGCTTGATTCTCGTATCGCGCGGATCGATGACGTCATCAACCATACCGTATTTTGCGGCAACATACGGATTTGCAAATTTATCGCGGTATTCTTCAATTTTTTGCGTTCTTGTTTCTTCTGGGTTCGGACTATTTTCGATGTCGCTTGCGAAAATAATGTTTGCTGCCCCTTGTGGTCCCATAACGGCAATTTCTGCATTTGGCCATGCGTATACGACATCTGCTCCGATCGATTTACTGTTTAATGCAACGTATGCTCCACCATACGCTTTCCGTAAAATGACCGTTATTTTCGGCACCGTCGCTTCCGAATACGCATATAAAATTTTCGCCCCATGTCGAATGATGCCCCCGTGTTCTTGTTTGACTCCTGGGAAAAATCCCGTCACATCTTCAAATGTAATAATTGGGATATTAAACGAGTCGCAAAAGCGAATAAAGCGCGCCGCTTTATCCGATGAGTCAATATCAAGCCCCCCGGCCATAAACTTCGGCTGGTTGCATACAAGTCCGACAACTTCCCCTTTGATGCGGGCAAAACCGATGACAATATTTTTCGCAAAATCTTTTTGTACTTCCATAAACGAACCTTCGTCAACGACTTGCAACACGACGTTTCGCACATCGTATGGACGCACCGCATCAATAGGAATGGCATCCGCTAAATCGGGACGGTAATCGCTTTCCTTTTGTGCAGGTGCAACAGGCGGCTTTTCTTGACAATTTTGTGGAAGATAGCTTAATAGCCGTCGTACTTGCGCAAGCACCTCTTCTTCTGTCGCTCCTGAAAAATGAGCATTTCCGCTAATCGTATTATGAACGCGCGCGCCACCTAAATCTTCTGCGCTAATTTTTTCGCCTGTCACCGTTTCAATCACTTTCGGTCCGGTAATAAACATTTGGCTCGTTTTTTCGACCATAAATACAAAATCAGTAATGGCTGGTGAATAGACAGCCCCTCCTGCACATGGCCCCATAATGACGGAAATTTGTGGAACGACGCCCGAATAAATCGAGTTCCGATAAAAAATATGGCCGTATCCATCAAGCGACAACACGCCTTCTTGAATGCGCGCGCCACCAGAATCGTTTAATCCGATGATTGGAGCTCCTGTTTTCGCCGCTAAATCCATAATATTCGCAATTTTTTTCGCATGCATCTCCCCAAGCGCTCCACCGAATACAGTAAAGTCTTGCGAAAAGACAAATACTGTCCGCCCATCGATTTTACCGTATCCTGTGACAACTCCGTCACCTGGTCCTTTTTTTCCCGCTAATCCAAAATCGGTGCAACGATGTTCAATAAACGGATTTAACTCAACGAACGTCCCTTCATCTAATAAAAGATCGATGCGCTCTCTTGCTGTTAATTTTCCCTTTTCATGCTGCTTTGCAATTTTATCGTCGCCACCGCCTAACTCAATTTCTCGGCGGCGGTCATATAGCTCGTTGATTTTATCGTACATGTCCATTACTGCCCACCGACCTTTTCACAAAGCTCATATAACACGCCTCGGGCTGACTTCGGATGCATAAAAGCGATGTGTGCACCGCCTGCACCGCGCTTCGGTTGCTCGTGAATCATGCGAATGCCGTTATTTTTTAACTCTTCGATGCGCTGTTCGATATGATCAACCCCAAGAGCGACATGATGAATGCCTTCGCCTCGCTTTTCAATAAAAGAAGCAATCGGGCTATGTTCAGAGAGCGGCTCAAGCAGTTCAAGCTTGACATCGCCAACTTTTAAAAATGCTACCCGGACTTGTTCTGATTCGACTGTTTCAATGCCAATGCACGATAAGCCAAGCGTATCCGTATAAAACGGAAGCGCCTCGTCTAACGATTTGACTGCAATACCAATATGATCGACTTTTTTTACTTCCATAAACCCCAACCCCTTTGTTGTTCTCGGTTGCAAACCATCTATGTATTTCGACATCCTTTCTCTTTTTTCCTTCTTTTTTTGCATTTTTCCTGCTTGTTTGCCGCACAGCATGTTTGTACAATAGGAAGCAAGAGGTGAAGAACATGCATTCAAAAAAAGTGCAAAAAATTGTTGTTTATTTAATGCTCGGCTCGATGCTTTTAACTTCTTTGCTCGCTGGATTAAGCATGTGGATATAGAACAAGCTGACCATATTCGGTCAGCTTGTTCTTTGTTTTATTTCAGCGCCCCAGGTTATCAATTTTATTAAAATCATAGAATAATGATAAAGATTTTAACAAAATTGTTTATCCGTCCACGTCGTTTAAGCGACATGTACTCGGATCGGGTGTAACCCCACACCCGCTATCCCATTGGCAAACGCCTTTGGGAATACTTTTCTCATGATGTTGTATGCCCCATTGACATCTGCGTGGATAAGCGTTCCGTTTTCAGATTGAAACAGTCCACGCTTGATTCGTTTTCCTTTGTATTGTTTTTGCTTTTTGATTTCTTCCATGTCTAAAAAACTGCATTTGGATGTATAGCTTTCTTCTGTCACGATGACGCGAATCCCATGCTGTTTTGCTTTGTACTGCAACTGATGAAGAAACGTTTGATACGGAATGTGAACGAATGCTTGATTTGTGCGCTTTCCGAGATGGACTTCACGCTTCCAATCTTTATTCATCCCCACCACAATCGTATCGCAGTCTAAAGACAGCGCATGTTTCATGACAAAGGCACTCGCTTGGTGCATAAAGTTTTCTACGATGCGGTTTCGTTTTTCTGTCATTTTGCTCATTCGTTTTGTCCAATCGAGTCCATTCATCTGTTTCGCTACTTTGCGGTAGTGGCTCATTTGTTTGTTGTAGTATTGATTGACGGATTTTAGACCTTTACCATTGATCACGATTGGTTGTTTGCCCACATTGTTTACAATGGTTGCGAAGTTATCTAAACCCAAATCAATACTGATGTATCTGTTGTAATCTTGTTTTTGCGGTGGAATAGGGATTTTGTAAACGACTTCGACGATGATATGGCGGTGTTTTGGAATGAATCGGACTTGTTGTAGATTTCCTTTCATGTTTGTTTTTAACCGAAACCCTTGAAAACAGGCAGGAAACGTGATGTGTTCATCGACGACTTTACATGATTGATTCGTTAGCACAAGTACATATCGTCCGTCTTTTTTGAGATATTTGGGCGGTTTCGGTCTGCCTGTATATTTGTCTTTGTTTTTTGTCCAATCTTTTATCGACTTAAAAAATGATTGCCAATTTTGATGCAACATTCTTAACGTTTGTTGGGCACATTGAGCCATTGGCATCGCTCGATAGTCTGCATCCATCCCTTCTGTTTTCAGCAGTTTGTCTAGCTTGTTGTAAGAAAGATACGTGCCGTGCTGAAAAAACGTTTGCCTCACTTGATAGTTGGCGAAGTTGTACAAGTTTTTTGACCGAAAACAATACTCATCGATCATCGGATAATACGGATGGTTTGGATAAATGATGTGCCTTTCCACTCGATTCGCCATCATGATCGTTGTTCACCTCGCTTTCTCTTTTACTATATATGTTCATCAGAGAGCCATGCAATAAGATGTAAAAATAATCACGAAAGAAGTGTGATCTCAAATATATTTTATCAAAATTTTTACGATTGAATGAAAAAACAGAACCATACTTTTTACCGAGCTGTTGGAACGATTCATTTGTTTTTACAATCGCTACTTTCGTTCCTAGTGGCACGTTCGGATATAACGCCTCGACATCGCGATTGTGCATGCGCACACATCCTTCTGTTATATAACGTCCAATCGATGACGGTCGATTCGTTCCATGAATCCCATACGTTCGTCCATCTGTCCCGCGCGCATCAAATCCGATCCATCTTGTACCGAGCGGATTGTTCGGGGCGCCGCCTGGAATATTTTTCTTTCGATAGTACGGATTGACCGCCTTCACCGTAACGGTAAATAATCCTTCTGGCGTGAGCGCATTCGTTTTTCCTGTAGCAACACGATATATACGTTCAATTTTTCCATGGCGAATAAAAGCAAGTTGATTCGTTTGTTTGTTAACAATAATCATCGGATCACCAACACGCGGATTGTCTCCAAGCGGCCAAAGCGGTGAAAGAAAAAGAAAGAAAGCAAAAAGAAGCGGCATCATCTCACCCTTTTTCAATTATTGTGCGTAAAAAAAGGGCAACCATACCGCTACAATTGACTTTTGATAATTAAATATTGTTCCATCTCTTTCACAAAATGCAAAAGAGCCGCACGTTGTTCAAACTCCTCGCGCGTTTTTGGTAACGGCATTTGTTGAAACTGTTTTTTCATCTCCTCAAGTTGCCGAATAAAACGATCCGCTGTATTTCCCGGGTGAATCGCATCGCTTAGTTCATCGATAAAATCAGCAATCATATTGCGTTGCTCGACCGTATATGTCATGGAACTAATAAGCGGCAACATCCGCTCAATAATTTCAAATTGCCGTTCGCGCATACGAAAATATCGGTAATAATAATCTTCATTGCGCAAAAAATGATTTTCAATATTTTGCAACGCAAGCGCCTTTGCTTGCTTTAACGTATCGCTCGCTAACGCAATTTCTTTTCCGTCCCATAAACTTTCATTCGTCCGTAAATAATGAACAATTTCTTTAAAAATGATGCGAAATAAGTCTTCTACGATGCGTTGATATTCTTTTAAATCTTTTTCCACGCTCGGCATGTACATATTGACGAGCAAAGCGATGCCGATGCCGATGATCATTAACATCACTTCATTATATACGAGATGCCACGTCATCGCTTTCGCCATATATACATGCAAAATAATGACCGCACTTGTCGCAATTCCTTCCGTCACTTTCAACGAAACGGTCGTCGGAATAAAAAATAACAGCAATAAACCGATCGAAATCGGATGATAACGAAGCCCTTCAAAAAAGAAAAACGAAAACAACAAACCAACTAAACCAGCAACAAACCGAGCGCGCGCTGTTTGCAATGATTTTTTTTTCGTCACTTGAACGCAAAGTAATGTAATAATGCCAGCAGAAGCAAAATTTTCAAGATGTAACGATTGGGCAATCGCAATCGCGCTCGCCGTTCCGATCGCCGTTTTCGTCGTTCGATAACCAATTTTTAGCATAGCTATCACACTCCGCCCCTATTATAACACATTCAAATGTAAAAGGTGCCCATCACGGACACCTTTTACATTTGTTCATATAAACGAATTAATTGCTCGGCAGCCATCGTGACAGGCTGTTTTCCTGCCATCACCTCTTGTTCAATAGCCGGCAACTGTTGTTGTACAACTGGATGATGAAAAAAGCGGTTGTGTAAATAATCTTTAATCATCGCATGCAGCCAATCTTTCATCTGTTCTCTTCTTCTTTCCTCAAACACACCCGATTGTTTTGTCGTTTGCACAAACTGTTCGATCACTTCCCAAATTTGTTCAATTCCTTCTCCGTAAAGAGAAGAACATGTATAGGCTTTCGTTTCCCAACCTTTCGTTGCATGGCGCAAGTAGTGTAAAATTTGATTATATTCTTCTTTCGCTACTTCTGCTTTCTTTTTATTGTCGCCATCTGCTTTATTAATGACGATCGCATCGACGAGTTCCATCATTCCTTTTTTCATTCCTTGCAATTCATCACCAGCGCCCGTTAAAGCGAGCAATAAGAAAAAATCAACCATACCGCGCACCGCCACTTCGCTTTGACCAACACCGACCGTTTCCACAAGAATTACATCATATCCAGCTGCTTCACAAAGCAACATCGTCTCGCGCGTTTTGCGATGCACGCCACCGAGCGTCCCGCCTGATGGGGAGGGACGAATAAACGCACGAGGATGGCGCGCTAAATGTTCCATGCGCGTTTTATCGCCAAGAATGCTTCCTCCTGTAATTGAACTGCTCGGATCGACAGCTAATACGGCAACACGATGTCCTTTCTCACATAAAAATTGTCCAAACGCTTCAATAAACGTACTTTTTCCTGCTCCCGGCACACCGGTGATACCAATGCGAATGGAGCGCCCGACATATGGAAGAAGTTCATGCAAAATGCGCTGAGCTTTTTCGGTATGTTTTGCTGCATTGCTTTCAATAAGCGTGATCGCTTGCGCTAAAATGGTGCGATCATGATTCAATACACCTGCAACATATTCCTCAACGGAACGTTCTTTTCGTTTGACCGATCGGTTTTCTTTCGCTAAATGGGCACGATCGTTTCCTTTCACATACGACGTTGCAAACATCTTGCCGTCATCAGCCCATTCAGGCCGAGATGTCCGTTCTTCGCTCATTCACTCACTTCCTCGTAACCGAGTCGCCGATAAATTTCATGCAATACTTTTTGTGCTGCTACCGGGATGATTGTACCTGGTCCAAAAATTGCAGCTGCACCATGTTCATATAAAAATTCGTAGTCTTGTGGTGGAATGACTCCACCAACGACAACGATAATATCTTCACGACCTAATTTTCGCAACTCTTCAACAAGTTGTGGCAACAACGTTTTATGCCCCGCAGCAAGCGAGCTCATGCCGACGACATGGACATCGTTTTCAACCGCTTGCCGAGCTGTTTCTTCTGGTGTTTGAAAGAGAGGACCGATATCGACATCAAACCCTAAATCAGCAAATGCCGTCGCAATCACTTTTGCTCCGCGGTCATGTCCATCTTGTCCCATTTTTGCGATTAAAATGCGTGGTCGTCTTCCTTCTAGCTCGTAAAATTCATCCGTCATTTTTTTGACGCGGGCAATTTCTTCTTCGTTTGTAAACTCGGAACTATATACGCCGCTAACGGAACGAATGACGGCTTTATGCCTGCCTGCTACTTTTTCAATCGCATCAGATATTTCTCCTAACGTCGCCCGAGCGCGCGCTGCCTCTACCGCCAATTCAAGCAAGTTTCCTTCACCTGTTTCTGCTGCTTTCGTAATCGCACGTAGCGTTTGTTGAACGCGTTCTTCATCACGAGAAGCGCGCAACTGTTTTAATTTTTCAATTTGCCGCTCTCTAACGGCCGTATTATCCACTTCTAAAATATCGATCGGTTGTTCTTTTTCTGGACGATATTTATTCACGCCGATAATCGTCTCCGCACCGGAGTCAATTTTTGCTTGCCTTCTTGCCGCAGCTTCTTCGATGCGCATTTTTGGCAAACCTGTTTCAATCGCTTTCGCCATTCCGCCGAGATTTTCGATTTCTTCAATATGAGCCCATGCACGCTTCATTAATTCGTTCGTTAACGTTTCCACATAATACGAACCTGCCCATGGGTCAATGACTTGGCAAATGCCTGTTTCTTCTTGTAAATAAAGCTGCGTGTTGCGTGCGATGCGAGCGGAAAAGTCCGTCGGTAATGCAATTGCCTCATCAAGCGCATTTGTATGAAGCGACTGCGTATGTCCCATCGCTGCGGCATGCGCTTCTAAACATGTGCGCACGACATTATTAAACGGATCTTGTTCAGTTAAGCTCCATCCCGATGTTTGCGAATGCGTGCGAAGGGCGAGCGATTTTTGGTTTTTCGGGTTAAATGTTTTCATCATTTTCGCCCAAATGATTCGCGCTGCCCGCATTTTTGCTACTTCCATAAAATAGTTCATCCCAATCGCCCAGAAAAACGATAGGCGCGGAGCAAATGAATCGATGTCAATGCCTGCTTTTAGTCCTGTGCGCACATACTCTAATCCATCCGCAAGCGTATAAGCGAGTTCAATATCTGCAGGTGCTCCTGCTTCTTGCATATGGTAACCTGAAATGCTTATGCTGTTGAATTTCGGCATATGTTTGGACGTATACGCAAAAATGTCTGCAATAATACGCATGGACATTTCTGGTGGATAAATGTACGTATTCCGCACCATATATTCCTTTAAAATGTCATTTTGAATCGTTCCAGATAGCTGTTCTTGTTTTACTCCTTGTTCTTCAGCCGTCACAATGTAAAACGCCATAATTGGCAATACGGCACCGTTCATCGTCATCGACACCGACATTTGGTCAAGCGGGATGCCTTCAAATAACGTTTTCATATCTAACACAGAATCAATGGCGACCCCTGCCTTGCCGACATCCCCGATAACGCGCGGATGGTCGGAGTCGTATCCTCGATGTGTTGCAAGATCAAAAGCGACAGACAGCCCTTTTTGACCCATCGCTAAGTTGCGACGATAAAATGCATTACTTTCTTCCGCTGTCGAAAAGCCAGCGTATTGACGAATCGTCCATGGGCGATTGACGTACATCGATGGATATGGTCCACGAACGTATGGCGGAATGCCCGGCATATAGTCAAGAAAATCGAGGTCTGCTATATCTTCTTTCGTATATAGCGGTTTGATCGCAATATGTTCGTTTGTTTGGAATACGAGTTCATCGAATGTTGCTCTTACTTTTTGTTCGATCGCTTTTTTCCACGTTTGTTCATCAACTGGCTTTCCATATTGTAACGATCGATTGGCAAAATTAATTTTCCCCATCCACGTTCACTCCCATATCTTTCATAAATGCGAAAATCGTATCGTAGCAGTTCGAACCGATATGAATGAATCCATTGACGCCCGCTTCTATAAACGTTGCTTCAATATGTGATGGTAGCTTTCCTGCGACATATATGCGAACATCGCTTTTTTCCGTTTTTACTTGACGCACAATATGCGGAACGGCATCTACATAATCATCATCTGTCCCGCAAATGATATAATGCGTTCCGTTTGCTTCAAGTATGCCGTTGACGGCTTCCTCTATCGTCATATAACCGTCATTTTTTACGACCGTAAATCCTCCCGCTTCAAAAAAGCCTGTCATAAAATCAGCGCGCGCTTTATGTTTTGGAATGGAACCGAGATTTACAAGATGCACAGTTGGACGCTGACCGCTTGTTTCTGCATGGCGTTCCGATGCTTTGCGAAGCTGTTCAAACGGCTCAGATAAACGCCATTGTCGAATCGGTGACACAATCACGGCTGAACTTTCCTTTTCATGTATAACATGTTGAGCGATCGCTCGACGTTTAACAAGCGAAAGCGCCTCTTCCATTGTTTTTATATCGATATACATATGATTGCTTCCGTAAGCAGTGTACGTATGTTTCGGTGCTGACGGCTCAGCGATGTTTGCATATACGTTCGTTCCGACGATCTTTTCTTTTCTTTCTTTCACATGTTGTTCACGTTGTTTTGCTACGTTTTCAATTTCCTTTTGCACAAATCCACATTGAAGCGCTTTTGTCATCCCGCCTTGCGCTTCGATTTGTTGAAATAATTTCCAAGCTTCTTCTGCTATTTGTGCTGTCAACGTTTCTACATAATACGATCCGCCAGCTGGGTCAATCACTTTTCCGATATGGGCTTCTTCTAACAAAATAAGTTGTGTGTTTCTAGCGATGCGCTCTGCAAATTCATCTTCTGTTGCAAACGGTTCGTTAAATGGTGAAACATGAAGGCTGTTTGCTCCACCGACGATCGCAGCAAACGCTTCTGTCGTTGCGCGAAGCATGTTGACGTACGGATCGTATACCGTTTTCGTAAAATACGACGTACGCGCATGAATGGATAGTTTTTGCGCTTGTTCGCTTCCTCCGAACGCTTGCACAATGTTTGACCAAATGAGCCGCGCAGCACGTAGCTTCGCAATTTCTATAAAGAAATGTGAGCCAACTGGGAAAGAAAAATCGATACGGTTGGATACGTCATCAATCGTTAATCCACGCCCGAGACATTCGTTTACATACTCTACGGCTGAGGCAAAAGTAAATGCAAGCTGTTGAATCGCATGCCCTCCCCCATTATGATACGGATCGGCATGAACGAGAATTGTTTTCACATGTGGCATATGTGTTTTCGCCCATTTCGTCACATCTGCCATGACATCGTATAAAGTAGAAAGCGACATAGGAAGCTTTCCTGTGATCGTCAATGAATGAAGTGGATCCATTCCGATCGTCCCGCGCATGCGACTAAGCGGCTGTTCACTTTCCTCAATATATGCGACAAAAAGCGGAAGAAACGGAAATGCACATGCCCCTGTATCGATGCGAAGCGAGTAATTTTCTAAAGAAATGTTTGAAAACATCGTTTTTATTTGTTCTATCGTTTCAATAACAAATTTTAGCTTCGGCAATACGACATGAATTTCTGTCTGTCCACGTTCAAGTTGATGTTTCATCAGCTCATTCCATCGTTCAGGTGTCGAAGCCTCGCACTGTTGACTGACTTCCCACCCTTTTTTTATATATCCTTCTACTTCTGTTCCGCGCACATATGAAGGAAAACCTGGATATTGTTCAATAGGCAACCCCTCTACATCAGCGCGTGTATAAATCGGTTTTAATTGAATTTGCTCATATGTTGTGGCGTATAATCGATCAAATGGCTTCCCTTTTAGCGATTTTTCCACTTCTTGTTTCCATTCGTCGTAGCTTGGAATCGGAAACGATATTTGTTTCATTGTGGCACCCCATCCCCCTTTTTTGTTAAAACGCTTTCTTTTCTTATTTTTGAAAATATTCGTTACATTTTTTATTGTAGTACATCGTCGAAAGGAAGAAAAGAGAAATCGTTGATATAAGAAGAAGAGGATAACTATTCGTTACCCTCCTCATCATCATTAGTAAATTGGTGTGTTTTCTTTTGTGACATGCTCTAAAATTTCTTTGACACGCGCTAAAAAGCGACCGCAAATTAAACCATCGAGCACGCGATGATCTAGCGATAAGCAAAGGTTAACCATATCGCGAACCGCAATCATACCGTCTTTGACAATCGGGCGTTTCACGATCGATTCAACTTGTAAAATCGCTGCTTGCGGGTAGTTAATGATTCCCATCGATTGCACCGAACCGAACGAACCTGTGTTATTGACTGTAAATGTGCCCCCTTGCATATCTTCCGGACGGAGCTTACCTGCGCGCACTTTTGCGGCTAATTCAGCAATTTCACGCGCAATTCCTTTAATTGATTTTTCATCAGCATGTTTAATGACTGGAACGAATAAGGCGTCATCTGTTGCTACGGCAATTGAAATGTTAATATCTTTCTTTTGAACAATTTTATCTCCTGCCCACATCGAGTTCATTTGTGGGAATTCTTTTAATGCTTGAGCCACCGCTTTTACAAAAAACGCAAAATACGTTAAGTTAAAGCCTTCGCGCTTTTTAAATTCGTCTTTAATCGAATCGCGATAAGCAACTAAGTTTGTTACATCGACTTCAACCATCGTCCATGCGTGCGGTGCTTCATGTTTGCTACGAAGCATATTTGTCGCAATCGCTTTTCGAACTGGTGTCACTGGAATTTCAATATCGCCTGGTTGAAGCGGTACGTTAGGCGCAGCGGCTTGTTTCGGTGCTGCCGCAACTGAAGCTTCCGCTTTTGGCGCTTCTTGTACCGACTGCACAGGCGCTTGAACCGGAGCGGTTGGCGTTTGACTTGGCGTTGGAATGTTGCCGGATTCGATCAATTTCAACAAGTCTTTGCGCGTAATGCGTCCGCCCATGCCTGTTCCTTGTACTTGTTCAAGGTCGATGTTGTGCTCTTGGGCAAGGCGAAGAACGGCTGGCGAATAGCGGCCTCTTTCTCCCGCCGGTTTTTTCGGCGCTGCTGCTTGTGCTGGCGCTGCCGGAGCTTCCGCTTTCGGTGCTTCTTCTTGTTTCGTTTCCGCCGTTTCTATGCCTTCTCCTTCGACTTCAATCGTACAAATGACGGCGCCAACTGGCAACGTTTCCCCTTCTTTTGCGATAATTTCTTTAATGACACCAGCAAATGAAGATGGAATTTCTGCATTCACTTTATCTGTCATCACTTCGGCAAGCGGATCATATTTGTTGACACGAGTCCCAACAGATACGAGCCATTGACTAATCGTCCCTTCCGTTACACTTTCCCCAAGCTGTGGCATCGTAATTTTCTCAATCGCCATCGTGACTCCTCCTTAAAACTGCGCCAATTCGCGCATCGCCTTTTCGACTTTATCTGGGTTGACCATAAAGAATTTTTCCATCGTTGGCGCATATGGCATAGCTGGAACGTCTGGACCAGCTAGTCGCATAATTGGTGCGTCTAAATCGAATAAGCAATGTTCTGCAATAATCGCCGCTACTTCGCTCATGACGCTTCCTTCTTTGTTGTCCTCTGTCACAAGCAATACTTTTCCTGTTTTGCTTGCTGCTTCAATAATCGCTTCTTTATCGAGCGGATAGACGGTACGCAAATCTAAAATGTGAGCGGAAATGCCTTCTTGCGCCAATTTTTCAGCAGCTTGCAGAGCAAAATGAACGCATAAGCCGTACGTAATAACTGTAATGTCTTCTCCTTCACGTTTGACATCTGCTTTACCGATCGGCAGCACATAGTCGTCTGTTGGAACTTCTCCTTTAATGAGACGATATGCTCTCTTATGCTCAAAGAACAACACTGGATCTTCATCACGAATCGCCGCTTTTAATAATCCTTTCACATCGTACGGTGTAGACGGCATAACGATTTTTAATCCCGGCTGATTTGCAAAAATCGCTTCAACAGATTGAGAATGATATAACGCTCCGTGAACACCGCCACCATATGGAGCACGAATAACAATCGGACAATTCCAATCGTTATTCGAACGATAACGAATGCGCGCCGCTTCCGAAATAATTTGGTTGACAGCAGGCATAATAAAATCCGCAAATTGAATTTCAGCAATTGGGCGTAATCCGTACATCGCTGCACCGATCCCGACACCAACAATCGCAGATTCCGCTAACGGCGTATCAATGACTCGCTCTTCCCCAAATTGATCATAAAGCCCTTGCGTCGCTTTAAATACGCCCCCTTTTTTTCCAACATCTTCTCCAAGTACGAATACGCGCGGGTCACGTTCCATTTCTTCGCGAATGGCCATCGTAACGGCATCGATATATGAAATGACAGGCATGTTTATTCCTCCTCTGCGTACACGTATTTCAACGCATGTTCTGGTTGTGCGTATGGTGCTTTTTCGGCGTAGTCTGTCGCTTCGTTCACTTGTTTCATCACGCGATCAACAATTTCTTTTTCCAGCTCATCCGTTAATACGCCTACTTCTTTTAAGTAGTTCGCAAATAAATAAATTGGATCTTTTGATTTTGCTTCTGCAATTTCTTCTGGCGTACGATATGCACGATCGTCATCGTCTGATGAATGCGCTGTTAAACGATAAGCAACCGTTTCAATTAATGTTGGTCCTTCACCACGGCGCGCACGATCTGCTGCTTCTTTTACGACGCGATATACTTCAAGCGGATCTGTACCGTCTACTGTATATCCTGGCATGCCATAGCCGATCGCACGGTCTGACACTTTTTCGCATGCTAATTGTTTTTCAATTGGAACAGAGATGGCATATTTATTGTTTTCGCACATAAAGATGACCGGCAGCTTATGAACGCCTGCAAAGTTTGCTCCTTCGTGGAAGTCACCTTGGTTCGAAGACCCTTCTCCAAATGTAACGAACGATACGAAATCTTTTTTCTCCATTTTTGCTGCTAACGCAATGCCAACCGCATGTGGCACTTGTGTTGTAACAGGGGAAGAACCTGTGACGATTCGGTTTTTCTTTTTCCCGAAATGCCCTGGCATTTGGCGACCGCCAGAGTTTGGATCTTCCGCTTTCGCAAATGCTGAAAGCATCAATTCTGTCGGTGTCATACCGAACGTTAATACAACACCCATGTCACGATAATACGGCAAGATGTAATCTTTCGTGCGATCTAAAGCGAATGCCGCCCCTACTTGCGCCGCTTCTTGTCCTTGGCAAGAGATAACGAACGGAATTTTACCTGCGCGGTTTAACAACCACATCCGCTCGTCAATTTTACGCGCTAACACCATCGTTTCATACATTTGTAAAACGGTTTCATCGCTTAAACCGAGTTGTTTATGACGATTTTCCGCCATCATTCATTCCTCCTTTAAAAATGAATCGCTTTTCCGTCAACAGCAAGCGCCGCTTCCATCATCGCTTCTGACAGCGTCGGATGCGGATGAATCGTGTGGGCAATTTCCCAAGGTGTTGCATTGAGCACACGCGCTAATCCAGCTTCAGAAATCATATCCGTTACATGTGGGCCAACCATATGCACACCGAGTACATCATCTGTTTTTGCATCGGCGACGATTTTTACAAATCCTTCAGCTTCCCCATACACAAGCGCTTTGCCGATCGCTTTAAACGGAAATTTGCCGACTTTCACGTCATATCCTTTTGTTTTCGCTTCTTCTTCTGTTAAACCAACGCTTGCCGCTTCAGGACGACTGTAAATACATTTTGGCACCATCGTATAATCGAGTGGATGAACAGTATTTCCAGCAAGATGTTCAATCGCGATGATTCCTTCATGTGAAGCGACATGGGCAAGTTGCAAACCGCCGATCACATCGCCAATCGCATAAATATGTTTTTCTTTCGTTTGATAATACTCGTTTGTTTGAATAAATCCTTTTTCAATAACAACATCGGTATTTTCCAATCCGATTCCTTCAACGTTCGCTTGACGTCCGACGGAAACGAGCATTTTTTCAGCTGTAAACGTTTCGTTTTGTCCATTGATCTCTGCTTCAATGCGTACACCGTTCTCAACAACGAGCGTGTCAGGCAATACTTTTGCCTTCGTAACGATGCGTACACCACGTTGTTTTAATATTTTTTCTATTTCTTTTGATACGTCGCGATCTTCCGTTGGTAAAATGCGATCAGCATATTCAACGACGGTGACATCTACGCCAAAATCGTTTAACATTGACGCCCATTCAATTCCAATGACTCCGCCACCGACGATGATAATGGAAGCTGGCAACGTTTCCATGCGCAACGCTTCATCGGACGTCATAACGAATTGTCCATCAATGGTTAACCCCGGTAACGTGCGCGGACGAGATCCTGTTGCAATCACGACATATTTTGGTACGAGCATTTCATTTTCCGTTCCATCATTCATCTCAACAGAAATCGTTCCAGGCATCGGTGAAAAGATGGAAGGTCCTAAAATGCGTCCTGTTCCTTCATATACATCGATTTTTCCTTTTTTCATTAACATGTGGATCCCTTTATGCAGTTGATCAATGATCGCCTGTTTGCGCGCTTGTACTTGAGCAAAATCTAAACGCACTTCCCTAGCAAACACGCCAAACGTTTCGCTTTGTTTCGTTTGAGCATACACTTCTGCGCTGCGCAATAACGCTTTGCTCGGGATACATCCTGCATGCAAACACGTTCCCCCAAGCTTTCCTTTTTCAACAACCGCTGTTTTTAAACCGAGTTGGGCCGCACGAATAGCGGCAACATATCCGCCCGTTCCACCGCCAAGTATCACGACATCGTACTCTTTAGCCATCGTTTCATCCCCTTAAACTGTTGTTTTGACCGCTTGTGGATATTGTTTCGCTTCTTCTTCTCCACGCAACACGCGAAGTGCCCCTTCAGCAAGTGCCTGCAATTCATTTTCCCCTGGTTGCACGATGACATCGGCAATCCATTGTACCCGATCAGCAATTTCTTTCACAAACTGTTTTCCGTATGCTAAACCACCCGTTAAAATGATGGCATCCACTTTCCCGGCTAACACTGCGCTTGCAGCTCCAATTTCTTTCGCTACTTGGTATGCCATCGCGCTATAAACGAGTTTCGCTTTTTCATCACCATTTTCAATCATTTTTTCAACTTTCACCGCATCATTCGTCCCTAAATACCCAACAAGACCTCCTCCTCCAACGAGCATGCGCATCACTTCTTCACGATAATACTCACCAGAGAAACAAAGGGAGACGAGATCGCCAGCTGGAACAGTCCCAGCACGTTCCGGGCTAAACGGACCTTCCCCATCTAATCCGTTATTGACATCAATGACGCGCCCACATTTATGCGCGCCAACAGTAATTCCACCGCCCATATGTGCGACGATGAAATTGACTTCTTCATACGCTTTCCCCATCTGTTTGGCGACGCGACGAGCAACCGCTTTTTGATTTAATGCATGGAAAATGCTGCGACGCTCGATTAACGAGAAACCGGAAATGCGAGCGATCGGGTCCAGTTCGTCTACAACGACTGGGTCGACAATAAATGCTGGGATATTTAATGCAGAAGCAATTTCGTGAGCTAAAATGCCCCCGAGATTTGACGCGTGCTGACCAGAGTATCCACGTCTTAAGTCTTGTAACATTATCTCGTTGACAGCATACGTACCGCCTTCGATCGGGCGAAGTAAGCCTCCGCGTCCGCATACCGCATCGAGCTTTGAAATATTTATCCCTTCATGATCAAGCGTTTCTAAAATCGTTTGTTTACGAAATTCATATTGGTCAATGATTTTTTTATACGCTCGTAACGCCTCTGTATCATGACGAATCGTTTTTTCAAAAATGGAGCGTTCATTATGAAAAACGCCAATTTTTGTTGACGTCGATCCCGGATTAATGACTAAGATGCGAAATGAATGTTCCTGCAATGTTTGCCCCTCCATTTTTTATCATCGACAAAGCGAGAACGAACGTCCTCGCTTTGTTATGTTTAACGTGTGCGACGACGGCTTAAAATGTGTTGACCGTTTTGTAAAAATTGGCTGCGTGATTGACGCATTTTTGCAATGCGCTCTTCAGCTAAACGGTCTGCTGCTTGGTATGTCGGAATGCCGTCACGCTTCGCAATTTCGATGACTTTTTCAATATTGTTATAAATTTGTTCAACTTTTTTCATCGCGCGTTCGCGGTTATATCCGTATAGCTCATCCGCTACGTTAATGACACCGCCCGCGTTAATCACATAGTCTGGCGCATAAACGATACCCATTTCATGAATGATATCGCCATGTCTTGCTTCGCGCAATTGGTTGTTCGCAGCGCCTGCAATGACTTTCGCTTTTAATTGAGGAATCGTTTGATCGTTAATCACACCGCCAAGGGCACACGGAGCGAAAATGTCGCAGTCTACGCTGTAAATATCGTTCGGGTCAACGGCTTGTGCGCCAAACTCTTCAACAACGCGTTGCACCGCTTCTTTATTAATGTCTGTAACGATAAGCTTCGCCCCTTCTTCATGAAGATGACGACATAAATTGTAAGCGACATTACCGACTCCTTGTACCGCGATCACTTTTCCTTCAAGTGAATCGCTACCGAAAGCCTCTTTCGCTGCTGCTTTCATGCCACGATAAACGCCGTACGCAGTAACCGGAGAAGGGTTTCCAGACGAACCGAATGCTGGTGAAATCCCTGTTACATAGTCTGTTTCCTCGTAAATAATATCCATATCAGCAACGGTTGTACCAACATCCTCCGCTGTAATGTAGCGACCGTTTAACCCTTGAATAAAGCGACCGAACGCACGGAACATCGCTTCGTTTTTATCTTTCCGCGGATCCCCAATGATGACCGCTTTTCCACCGCCAAGATTTAACCCAGCTGCTGCGTTTTTATACGTCATCCCACGCGCTAAACGAAGCGCATCTTCAATCGCTGCATCTTCTGATTCATACATCCACATGCGCGTGCCGCCTAATGCTGGTCCAAGTGTTGTATCATGAATAGCGATAATCGCTTTCAATCCTGATTCTTTATCTTGGCAAAATACTAATTGCTCATAGTCGTATTGCTCCATATATTTGAAAATCTCCATCTTTCGTTCCCCCTTGTTATTCGTTCGTTGCACAAATGGCTAATGCTAATGAATACAATTTACTTTCTGCTGAATCCGCGCGCGATGTTAATACAATTGGTGCTTTCGCGCCAGCAATGATCGCTCCGACTTGCGCGCGGGCAAAATAGACGAGCGATTTATATAGCACATTCCCTGTTTCAATGTTCGGTACAACTAAAATATCAGCATGTCCTGCCACCGAACTTTCAATGCCTTTATGTTGGGCAGATTCAACGGAAATGGCATTATCTAAAGCGAGCGGGCCATCGACGATGCAATCTTTTAGCTGTCCGCGTTGATTCATAAGCGACAACGCTGCTGCATCAATCGTAGCTGGCATCGCTGGATTCACAACTTCAACAGCGGCGAGCGGCGCAACTTTCGGTGTATGAATACCAATCGCTTTCGCCACTTGTACCGCATTCATAATGATTTCTGTTTTTTGTTGCAAATCAGGCGCAATGTTCATCGCGGCATCTGTAACGAGAATCGGCCGTCCATAATGTGGCACATCAAACAAAGCAACATGTGATAACACACGGCCTGTGCGAAGTCCATATTCTTTATTGAGCACTACTTTTAAAATCGTTGCTGTCGGTACGTTCCCTTTCATTAAGACGCTTGCTTCTTTTCCATGTACCGCTTTGACGGCCATGTGAGCTGATTCTTCTTTTGTCGAAGCATGAACGATGCGGATGGCATCGCGATTTTCGTCTTGAACATATTCGGGAACAAGACGCGATAAAACGGATTCATCGCCATATAAAATAAATCGCCCGAATCCTGCTTGTAACGCTTGTGCGACTGCTTTTAACACCTCTTCGTCTTCAGCTGCCGCAACAGCTATGGTTGCTTCAGGAAATTGGGTTGCTTTGGTGATTAACGATTGTAGCTTCATCTCATCTGCTCAACCCCTTTGTTTTTTCGTCACTTTTTATTCTTGCAAAAAGCATGCCAACTTTTTTGTTATTGAAAACGCTTTATTTTATTTATTTTTTCATTGCAACTTTTTGCATACTATGAATATTATTGCATGCTTTTTTTATCAAGTCCATACTTTTCAAGCTTGTAGTATAAATTTCGAATCGAAATGCCTAGTTGTTTGGCAGCTGCGGTTTTATTTCCTTGGCACGCTTGTAAAACGTTCTCAATGACTTTCGCTTCGTATTGCTCCACGAGCTCGTTTAGCGGTTTACGCCCATAAGACAATTCATGGGACGAAAGATGTTCTGGCTCTTTCGATTTGTGCAACAATGAAATATGCTTTCGTTCAATGATCACTTCATTATATTTCATAAAAATCATCGCGCGTCCTAGTACGTTTTCTAGTTCACGTACATTTCCCGGCCAATCGTACGACAGTAAATAAGCAAGGGCATCATCCGTAATTCCCTCCACATTGCGCCCGTAATCTTGATTTAGTTTTTGTATGAGCCGTTCACATAACGCAGGAATATCTTGCTTTCGTGCACGCAACGGAGGAATGTAAATCGGCATGCGATTGAGCCGATAATATAAGTCTTCACGAAATGTCCCGTCGGCAATCGCTTTTTCCAAGTGAACATTCGTCGCAGCAATGACGCGCACATTAATTGGAATTGGCTTCGTGCCACCGACGCGCACAATTTCTTTTTCTTGTAACACACGCAACAATTTCGCTTGCATATTGGCGGATAATTCGCCAATCTCATCTAAAAAAATGCTTCCGTTGTTCGCTTCCTCAAACAATCCTTTTTTCCCTCCGCGCCTTGCGCCTGAGAACGCTCCTTCCTCGTAGCCGAACAATTCACTTTCAAGCAACGATTCGGAAATGGCGGCACAGTTTACACGAACAAATTTATGATATTTTCGATCACTAGCATTATGAATGGCGTGGGCAAACAGTTCTTTCCCTGTTCCCGACTCCCCGCGAAGCAAAATCGTTGCAGGTGTTTTCGCCGCTAATTTTGCTTGTTCAATCGCTAACATCATCTCTTCTGATGTGCCGACAATATCATCAAATGAGTATTTTGCTTCTAATGTACGAATAATTTGGCGGGCGCGTTGTAACTCAGAAGTCAACTGTTCAATTTCTGATACATCATGAATGACACCGACGCTTCCTTTTAACGTGCCGTCGACGATAATTGGCGCAACATTAACAACGACATCGCGCTTTTTCGGACCGACTTTCATGCGCACTCCTCTGACCGGCCGCCGCGTTTTCAACACTTTCATATGCATGCTTTCTCCTTCAGAAATGTCCGCTGTCGCCGGTTTTCCGATCACTTCTTCTTCTGTTAACCCTGTTAATTTTGTATATGCAGGATTAATTAAAATGCCGTTACCGTATTCATCAACAACAGAAATCGCTTCTTCTGAAGAGTGAATAATCGCTTCTAACATCGTGCGAATTTCTTTTAAATTCGTTACTTCTTCTGCTAGATGGACAACTTCTGTAATGTCTTTAAATACAGCGAAAGCACCAAATAATTTTCCAGTTTCATCAATAAGCGGGATGCGTGTCGTAATCATTTTTTTTCCGTTTTCTAATATTAATTCTTGATTCAACTCAACTTCTCTCGTTTGTAATACACGCGGCAATCCGCTAGCTGGAATAACACGCAAAATATGCGTGCCAATGACTTCTTTTTTTCTTTTTCCAATCATTTTTTCTGCGCTCGGATTCATATGAGTGACAAAACCACGTTCGTCAATGACGATCATTCCGTCATGCGTAGAATGAAAAATTAAATCGTGTTTCGTTGTTGCTGTTTTTAACGTCGCAATGAGTTGCTCTTTTTCTTCCACAAGCTGCGCAATAATGTAAGCGATATCACCAGGAATAACGACCGTATGCCCCGGACTTTCTTTGCGCAACGCAGTAAACACTTCATCATCTCCTGTGACCTCAACGATAATGTCAAGATCATCTGTTAACACATCGCGCCAATGTTTGCTCGTTTGGATCCCCATTTCGCGCGCAGCTTTTATCCCAGGGGCATCTTCGTTTCGATCCACAATCGCCACGACATCCATCAATTTCGTTTCATGAAACATTTTTAATAATGCACTTCCACCTTTGCCTGCCCCAACAATTAATACTTTTTTCATTCCCATCACCTATTCGTTTGCAATTTTTTGCAGACGCTTTCATCATACATTGTTTTTCCCTTCTTGACAAACAAACAAAAACATTTATGATGAAAACAGAACGAATGGAAAGGGTTTTGTTTTATGCAACGAATGATTGCCCTACTCATTTTACTTATTCCAGGATTTATCGCAGCGCTAGGGATTAAATGGATGCGCGATACGGTGTTTGGTATTTTGCACGCACCGATCCCTTCACTTGTCATTCAATTTTTGCTCGGTTTATTTTGTTTTATCATCGGTCTTAGCTTTATTGCAGGATTTATTTTGCACCGCGATCGAAAACGAAACAAAGTGCAACCACGTTTTCAAAAAAAGAAACGCTTCGATTCACAATGATCGAAGCGTTTTTTCGCGCACGTTTTTTGCTTTTTCAGGAAAATCTGTAAATATCCCATCAACTTCATATTGAAACATCGTTTTCATCTGTTCTTCTTTATTGATTGTAAAAGGACGAATGAGCAATTGATTGGCATGAGCTGCTTCAACAAACAATCGATCTACAGCGCGATGATACGGATGAAGCGCCAAAGCGTGTAAAGTATGGGCATAATCCCACGGCTGATGCAATTTTTCCATATATAGCAGCGCTGTTTCAATATGAGGAGCTAATTGATGACATGTTGCCATACTTTCATGGTTAAACGATGAAAAAATGACGCGCGATGCTAAACGATATTGCTCGACAAGTTCAATTGTTTTTTCTTCTAGTCGTTCGTAAGGTACAAGATTGTTTTTTAATTCTATATTAATAAGCAACGATGTGTGTTGTGCCCACTCAAGCACTTCTTGTAACGACGGAATCGGACAAAACCCGTATTGTTTAAATTTATAGTTGGCGTTTAATTTTCGCAATTGCCGATACGTCATTTGTCCAACCCATCCTGTTCCGTCTGTCGTCCGATTGACTGTTTCATCATGAATGACGACGACGACTCCGTCTTTTGAAAGTTGTACATCAAGTTCAATCCCGTCCGCATGAACACGTGCTGCTTCTATAAAAGAGGCCATTGTATTCTCTGGATGCGTCCCAGCTGAACCGCGATGAGCAAAAATATGTGTCATCCTTTTCCCACCTTTAAAAACGTTTTATACTTAACATATGAAAGGAGTGGAACTCATGCGACCGTTACAAATTTCGTTAGAAACAGCGCAAAAGCTCGCTAAAGCATTGAACGTGCCGCTAGAACAAATTATGCACATGCCTCAGCACATATTAGTCCAAAAATTGCTTGAAGTCGAAAAAAACGAGCAACAAAAAAGGTAGTCGCCCGACTACCTTTTTTAACTTGCTTTATGTTCAAGTCTTAACCGATCTGCAACCATCGCAATAAATTCTGAGTTTGTCGGTTTCGCTTTTGACATGCTGACCGTATGGCCGAACAAAGAAGAAATGGATTCTAAGTTTCCGCGGCTCCATGCCACTTCAATTGCATGACGAATCGCTCGCTCTACGCGACTAGCTGTCGTATTATATTTTTTCGCAATGTCTGGATAAAGAACTTTTGTAATCGATCCGAGCAACTCGACGTCGTTATACACCATCGCAATCGCCTCGCGTAAATATAAATATCCTTTAATGTGGGCTGGGACACCAATTTCGTGAATGATGTTTGTAATGCTCGCGTCTAAATTTTTCGGCTTGCCGTCGCGAATTGGCGAAAGAAGCGGTCGTTTGAATACGGCTGGTTTTTTGCCACATACTTGACGAATTTGATTCACTAAATGTTCGATGTCAAACGGCTTTAAAATAAAGTAAGAAGCGCCGAGTTCAACCGCTTTTTTCGTTACATCCTCCTGTCCAAACGCCGTTAACATAATGACGTTTGGCAATGGCTGTTTCATCATGCGCAACTTTTCTAGCACAGCTAAACCGTCTAAATGCGGCATAATAATGTCGAGAACGAGAACATCTGGATCGCGATCGCGAAGCAATTGCAAGCAATCTTGCCCGTTATATGCAACGCCAATGACTTCCATATCCCCTTGGCTTGTAATGTATTCTTCAAGCAAATGCACTAATTCTCGGTTATCATCTACAATGCAAACTTTTATTGTACTCACGAAATCTTCCTCCCTAAAGCAATGATCTTTTGTCACATACGTGCTTAATTCGACGCAATGGACAAAAATCCTTTTTTCTTTGCAAAATTAGTCAAATAATTTGTATTTTTCATAAAACATATGTGCACGTTTTTTCTTTCATTTTACACTACATGTTTACGCCGTGTCATGATAAAATATGACAAATTGCGTGGAAAAACAAAAAGCAAGCCAATATTAGCTCGCTTTTTGTTCGCTTTTATCATAAATGTTAATTCCGGCTTCGTGCAACATCCATTCAATGTGCACACCATACCCAGATGTCGGATCGTTGACAAATACATGCGTCACAGCCCCAACGAGTTTTCCGTTTTGAATAATCGGGCTCCCACTCATCCCTTGAACGATGCCACCTGTTTTTTCTAACAAACGTGGATCCGTCACTTTAATGACCATTCCTTTTGTCGCAGGGAATTTTTGCGGAGTGACACTCACGATTTCAACATCAAACGCCTCGACACGATCTTGTTCGACGACGGTTAATATTTTTGCCGGTCCTTTTTTCACATCTGTCGATAAAGCAATCGGCATCGGTTTATCAAAAATACCGTTTTGAATCGGCTGTGAAAGCTTACCGAAAATACCGAACGGGCTGTTTGTTTTAATGTCACCAATCACTTGTTTATCGCTTGAAAATCTCGCTAATTTTTCACCTGGACTTCCATTTCTCCCTTTATCAATGGCCGTTACCGTCGATTTGACGATCGTTCCACCACGAACGACGATCGGCTTTCTCGTATCCATATCAGAAATGACATGTCCGAGCGCCCCGTATATATTTGATTTCGGATCAAAAAACGTCATCGTTCCAATTCCTGCCGCTGAATCGCGAATGTACAATCCGATGCGATACACTTGATCATGTTTATCTTTTAATGGGGTCAAGGTCGTTTCAAACGTATGACGATCACGCGCAACAGTGAGTCGTAAAGGCTTGCCTGTTTTTCCCGCTTCTTCAATAAACGGAGAGACATCTGTCATCTTTTCGATTTTTTTTCCATTAATATGTGTAATGGCGTCTCCGACTTGAATGCCAGCCGTTTCACCGGGGGATTGTTTTCCTTGTTCTGTCTCCACTAAATGATGGCCGACGACAAGAACTCCAACTGTATTTAATTTCACACCAATCGATTGACCGCCAGGAACGACTTTAAAATCCGGTAATACTTTTACGTTTACTTGTTTAATCGGGAATCCTGCCATTTGTAAAATGACATCGCTTTCTCCGACATGTTCCCCGCTAATCGCTAATTTTTCTTTTTGCTGAACAGAAACAGCGCCTGTCGTTATCGTTTGAACAGAACCAAATACAGGTACATGCGCCGTTTGTCCTTGAAATAACATAAGTTGTTTCGGAATGTTTACATATTTTTGAAATGGTGTTGTCATACTTAGAACGATAAAAGAAACAAGGAGAAATGCACCTATTCCTTTTCTTAATTTGTCAAAATCCAAAGTCTTCACTCTCCTCGTTCCTACGTACACACCGAATCCTACACTATTTAATGTTGCCTGAAACAAATGAAATATAACCGAATAAAACGAAAAAACAATGCCAATGTTGGTATTCATACTGTTTCATTTTTGATTTTTTCCGCTAATTGTAACAACTCACGTGCATGCTGTTTCGTCAGTTCTGTAATTTCCACCCCAGAAATCATCCGGCTTATTTCGTTAATTTTTTCTTCTTCGTTTAACGCCTCGACAGTCGTCTTCGTCCGTCCATCGATCGTTTCTTTTTCGATAAATAAATGCGTATCTGCCATCGCTGCAACTTGCGGCAAGTGCGAAATGCATAATACTTGAGAATGACGTGCGACGCGATAAATTTTTTCCGCAATGGCTTGAGCGACGCGCCCACTTACTCCTGTATCTACTTCATCAAAAATAATGGATGTCACACCTTGATGTTTAGAAAAAATACTTTTCAAAGCAAGCATCATGCGCGATAACTCCCCACCCGATGCCACTTTCGCAAGCGGCTTTAACGGTTCTCCAGGGTTTGTCGAAATGTAAAACTCAACTTCATCCATTCCGTTCGCCTGCAACTTGACAGGTGTTCCATCGAGCAGCGGATCATCGTACGATCCTTGACGTTTTCGAAAAACGACATCAAACGTCGTTTTTTCCATGTATAAATCTTTTAGCTCTTGATGAATGTCATCGATGAGTTGTTTCGCATATTGCATGCGCAATTCGCTAATATGTTTCGCTTCAACGAGCAAATCAGCCGTAATGGATTGAAGTTCAGTCTGTAATTTATGAATATGATCGTCGCGATGCTGAATCGTTTCGATTTCCTCTTCTACTTTTGCGGCATATTCTAAAATGTCGCGCACCGTTTGACCGTATTTTCGTTTTAAATGATTAATTTCATTTAAGCGACTTTCAATTTCGTCAAGTCGAAGCGGATCGTATTCTAACTGATCTAACTGTTCACGTAGTTGGTGAGCGACTTCTTCTAACAAGTAATAACAATTCGATACGACTTCTTGAGCTTGTTTCACTGATGCATCGATATCGCTCACATGATCTAAATGGTTCATCGCTAATCCAATCCAATCTAGTCCACGTTGCTCCCCATAAAGCGCCTCATAACTGCTTTGTAACGCCTCGTATATTTTTTGGAAGTTAACGATTTTTCGGCGTTCTTCCATCAGCCGTTCATCTTCATCTATTTGCAAATCTGCTTTTTGAATTTCATCTAACTGAAATGTTAACAAATCTAATCGATGTGCCATTTGTTGCTCATTTTCATTTAATTTTTGCAGTTGACGCTTCACTCGTTCATATGTAGCATATAATGCTCCGTATTCTTCTAACGCGTCACGAATATGCTCGCCCCCATATTCGTCTAATAAGTGTAAGTGTTTACTTTCATCGAGCAACTCTTGATGCTCATGTTGCCCGTGAATATCCACGAGCGTTGAACCAATTTCGCGCAACGTCGCAATCGTTACTAATTTTCCATTGACCCGGCAAACACTTTTTCCGTTTACTGTTAGCTCTCGTCGAAGCACAATCATGCCGTCGCTTATATCGATGCCGAGCTCCGCACATTTGCTATAACACGGATGGTCATCTTGTTCAAGCAAAAACAATCCTTCAATTTCCGCTTTTGTTTCCCCGTATCGAACAAACTCTGCGGAACCTCGTCCGCCAATTAATAAATGAATCGCATCAATAATAATCGATTTTCCCGCTCCCGTTTCCCCTGTTAAAACCGTTAATCCTTTTTCAAACGAAAGCGAGAGCGATTCAATAATCGCAAAATTTTTAATGGATAACTCTGCTAACATGTCACATTCACACCTTTATTACAGCATGTCCAACAATCGTTTAGAAATGACTTCTGTATCTTCTGGCGTGCGGCAAATAATTAAACACGTATCATCGCCACAAATCGTTCCAACAATTTCATCCCACTCTAAATGATCAAGAAGCACACCAATGGCATGTGCATTGCCCGGCAACGTCTTCATGACAAGCAAATGACCAGCTCCATCAATTTTCACAAACGCATCCATCAGCGCTCGCTTTAATTTTTGCAGCGGATTAAATCGTTGATCAGCAGGTAGGCTATATTTATACCGCCCATCCATCATTGGGACTTTCACTAAATGAAGTTCTTTAATGTCTCGAGACACGGTTGCTTGTGTCACGTTAAAGCCTTCTTTGCGCAACATATCCACAAGTTCATCTTGTGTTTCAATCTCATGATTTGAAATAATTTCACGAATTTTAATATGACGTTGTCCTTTATTCAACGAAAACACCTCTTTCGCATGTATAACATATGCATATTTATACTTCTATGTTACCGAACGATAGACGGGCAAACAAGAGGGAATAACCGATCGTTATTCCCCCGCATGTTCTTTATTTTCTTTCAGTTCATCATGCGCCCTAGCAACAACTTCTTCTGGAGAAACCGTCAAGCGATTTTCTCCTACTTCTTTGCCTTCCCAACGTAAATGAAGTAAAAATTCAATATTGCCATCACCGCCTGTGATCGGCGAGTGCGTTAATCCGATGATATCGTACCCTTCTTGTTGAGCAAATGCCGTAATCGTATGCAGCACGTGGACGTGAATGCGCGCATCGCGAACGATTCCTTTTTTTCCAACGAACTCTTTTCCCGCTTCAAACTGTGGCTTGACTAAAGCGACAACATCGCTATGCGGCACTAAAATCGTCTTTAAAACAGGGAGAATGAGCTTTAATGAGATAAACGACACGTCAATTGTTGCAAAGGTTGGCAAGCCGTGCTGAAAGTCGCTCGGCGTCACGTAGCGGAAGTTTGTCCGCTCCATGACAACAACACGCTCATCTTGACGCAGTTTCCACGCAAGCTGATTGTATCCGACGTCAAGAGCGTACGACAACTTCACCCCGTTTTGCAACGCACAGTCTGTAAACCCGCCGGTCGATGCACCAATATCGAGCATCACTTTATCTTCGACATGAAGCGAAAACGCTCGTAACGCTTTCTCGAGTTTCAGTCCCCCGCGACTGACATATGGGATCGCATGTCCTTTCACCGTTAGCGGAATGTCAACAGGTACTTTTTCTCCCGGTTTATCAAGCCGCATTTCATTCGAATATACAAGACCGGCCATAATCGTCCGTTTCGCTTTTTCACGCGTTTCAGCTAATCCACGTTCGACAAGCAATACATCTAAACGTTCTTTCTTCCCTTTCATCTCTCATGCCCTTTTTCTTTTTTTCGGAGTTAATAAATAAATGCGTTCCATTACATGTTCTGTCGTCAATCCAATTTCTTCTAGAAGTTGTGACACGCCACCATGTTCAATAAAACGGTCCGGAATGCCCATTCGATCGATAATCGCTCCATGATATCCATGATCATGAGCAAATTCAAGTACCGCGCTACCAAATCCACCTTGCAACACCGCTTCTTCAATCGTGAGTAACGGCATATTTTTTTGTAGCAACGTGTGCAACATTTGTTCATCTAGCGGCTTAATAAAACGAGCATTCACAACTTGCACAGAAATGCCGTCATTCGCCAAGCGCTCAGCCGCTTGAAGCGCCATCGGAATCGTCGTACCAAACGTTAAAATGGAAACATCTGTTCCTTCACGCAACACTTCCCATGTGCCAATCGGAATGTTTTTTAATTGTTTATCCATCGGCACACCGAAACCGTTTCCGCGCGGAAAACGCATCGCAATCGGGCCATCATCGTATTGAATGGCTGTATATACCATATGTTGCCCTTCATTTTCATCTTTTGGCATCATTAATACGATGTTTGGAATGTGACGTAAAAAGGCGATATCAAACACACCTTGGTGCGTTTCCCCGTCAGCACCAACAAGCCCCGCTCGGTCGATTCCAAGAAACACGTTTAAGTTTTGGCGACAAATATCGTGAACGACTTGGTCATATGCGCGTTGTAAAAAGGTTGAGTAAATCGCTAAAAACGGTTTCATCCCTTGCGTGGCTAAACCGGCAGCCATCGTCGCCGCATGTTGTTCAGCGATACCGACGTCATACATACGCTCCGGAAATTCACTTGCAAACCCTTCTAATTTTGATCCAACCGGCATCGCAGGCGTGATGGCAACGATGCGGCGATCTTCGCGCGCTAATTTACGTACCGTTTCACTAACGAGCGCACTCCAAGAAGGAGCAGATTGCTTTGATTGGATGAAATCACCTGTTTCAATTTTATACGGTCCCGTTCCGTGCCACGTTCCCACTTTATCGTTTTCTGCTGGATGATATCCTTTTCCTTTTTTCGTAATGACATGAACAAGAACAGGTCCTTTCGTCTTTTTCGCATAATGTAAGTTTTCAAATAAATCTTCAAAATCATGGCCATCTACCGGTCCGAAATACGTAAAGCCTAACTCTTCAAAAAACACACCTGAAACGAGCAAATATTTAATGCTATCTTTGACTCGTTCCGCCGTTGCTGCAAGCTTTCCACCGACAGCTGGGATTTTCTTTAATAACATTTCTAATTCATCTTTTACCCAATGGTACTTTCCTGCTGTTCGCAGACGACCAAGCACGTTGTGGAGCGCACCGACGTTTGGAGCAATTGACATTTCGTTATCGTTTAAAATAACGATGATATCTTTTTTCTCATGTCCGATATGATTTAACGCTTCTAGTGCCATTCCGCCCGTTAATGCACCATCTCCAATAATCGGAACGATATATTCGTCTGTTCCTTTTAAATCGCGCGCAATCGCCATTCCCATAGCAGCGGACAACGATGTCGAGCTATGTCCTGTCTCCCATACGTCGTGCTCACTTTCACTTCGTTTCGGAAAACCACATAACCCTTTATATTGTCGCAACGTATCAAACTGATTTGCACGACCTGTTAAAATTTTATGCACGTACGATTGATGACCAACGTCCCAAATGAGCTTATCTTTTGGGCTGTCGAACACTTTATGAAGCGCAATCGTCAATTCGACGACCCCTAAATTCGGGCCAATATGTCCACCTGTTTTTGATAATTTTTCAATTAAAAATTGTCGAATTTGCTCACTTAATTGAACGAGCTGTTCGTTTGACATGTGCTTTAAAAAATTCGGATTTTGAATCGCTGTAACATCCAACGCGACCACTCTCTTTCATGTAAGCTATTACAAACTTATATCATACAGCTTTTTGTATTTTTAATTATACAGACAAACATGTGCACACGCAAAAAAGAGCCGCTTACACAAACGTGTGAACGGCTAACATTTCTTTTCCACTATATCACATGTTGCTTTTTTCCTCAATGCTATTAATGATCGCGCGTTTCGATGACATCGCAAATGTAATGTAATAACGACGCATCGATTTTAGCTTCGTCAAGAAGTTTTCGTGCTTCTTTCATATGATCGTGAAGTTTTTTCTTTGCTCCATCAAGCGTCAAAAGAGAAGGATACGTCGATTTATCATTTTCGATGTCGCTCCCCACTTTTTTCCCGATTTTTTGTTCGTCTCCTTCAATGTCTAAAATGTCGTCACGAATTTGAAACGCTAAACCGAGATGATCGGCAAACGTCGTCAACAATGTTAATTGTTGTTCCGTTGCTTCTCCTAATATCGCACCTGCCCGAACGCTGTATTGCAACAACTTTCCTGTTTTATGACGGTGAATGTATTCTAGTTGCTGCAAACTAATCGTTTTTCCTTCTCCTTCAAGGTCAGCTACTTGTCCCCCGACCATTCCTTCAGGTCCAGCCGCTTTCGCTAATTCCGAAATGAGGCGAACTTTTACATCTGGTGAAATGACTTCGTCATCTGCTACAACTTGAAAAGCGTATGTCAGCAACGCATCGCCCGCTAAAATGGCGTTCGCTTCACCGAACACTTTATGGTTTGTCGGTTTACCGCGCCGTAAATCGTCGTTATCCATACTTGGCAAATCATCATGAATGAGCGAATACGTATGAATCATTTCGAGCGCACAGGCCGTTGGCAGCCCGATGTGTACGGGCTTCTGAAACGCTTGTAACGTTGAAAGCAATAAAAGAGGACGAATGCGCTTTCCGCCTGCTTGCAACGAATATAACATTGCCTCTTTGATCGTTTGAGGCGCTTGTAACGATTCAATATAAGCAGGAAGCTGCTGTTCAATTTGTGATTTATATTGTCGCAATAACACTTCCAACGTCTATTCCTCCTGCACCGTAAACGGTTCAAGCTGCCCATCTTCTCGTAAAATAAATTCCATTTGTTTTTCTACTTGTTGTAGTTTGTCGTGACAAAACTTCGACAATTTCATCCCCTCTTGGAAAAAGTGAATCGCTTCTTCAAGCGGAACGTCTCCTTCTTCTAACTTTTGCACAATTTCTTCTAGTTTACTCATCGCTTCCTCAAATGTCATATTTTCTCCTCCTCAATATTCGATACAATGCAATGTGCACGTCCATCTTGAAAACGGATATGAACGCGGTCCCCTTCTTGCAGTTGTTTTACTGTCTTAATGAGCGTTTCTTGCTCATCGTATGCAAGGCTATATCCGCGCTCCATAATTTTTAGCGGACTGAGCGCATCGAGTTTTGCCATCGCTGTGGCAAGCGACCATTTTTTTTGTTTAATTACATCGTTCATATGGCGAACGATCGTCTGTTCTAACGTGCGGACACGATCGACCGCTTTTTCGACTCGCGATTGTGGATGATGAGCAAATAACGTAAGCTGCAATTGTTGAAGCTTATGTTCTTTTTGTTTGAACATATCATTCATTTGTCTTTGCAATCGATCAACTAGCATATCTAGCTGTTGTTCCTTTTGTTCATACAGCCGTTTCGGATAGCGAAACGCATACGATGAACGTAACGATTGCAACCGTTTTTGCTCCGCGTTCATTCGCTCTTTCATCGCTCGAATGAGGCGAGCTTGTTGGTCCGATACACGCAAAAGCAAATCAGCGACATGCGGCACAGCAAGCTCTGCTGCCCCCGTCGGTGTCGGTGCTCGCAAGTCGGCAACAAAGTCAGCGATCGTATAATCCGTTTCATGTCCGACAGCAGAAATAATCGGAACGCGCGAATGAAAAATCGCGCGCGCTACCATTTCTTCATTAAACGCCCAAAGCTCTTCAATCGAGCCGCCACCACGACCGACGATCAGCACATCGATATATCCGATGTCATTCGCTTTTTGAATCGATTGAACGATCGATAACGGAGCTTGTTCCCCTTGAACGAGCGTCGGAAACAAAATGACTTTCGCTAGCGGATAGCGGCGACGAATCGTCGTTAAAATATCGCGAATGGCCGCTCCTGTTGGCGATGTGACAACGCCAATATGTTGCGGAAATTTCGGAATCGGCTTTTTATGTTCCTTAGCAAATAATCCTTCTTGTTCTAGTTTCTTTTTTAATTGCTCATACGCTAAATACAGCGCGCCAACACCATCCGGCTGCATCTCTTTTACATATACTTGATACGTTCCGCTCGGCTCGTACACGGAAATTTCCCCGCGCACAAGTACGGTCATTCCGTTTTCCGGTTTAAATGTTAACTGTCGATTATATCCCGCAAACATGACCGCTTGAATGCGCGCTTGTTCGTCTTTTAAAGTAAAGTACATATGCCCACGCGAATGATATGTAAAGTTTGAAATTTCCCCTTTAATCCATAAATCTTGCAAATGAGGGTCGACTTCAAATTTCCGCTTAATATATTTCGTTAACGCTGCAACTGTTACATATCTCATTTCTGCCACAAAAATAACCTCGCTTATTTATGTAGTTCCCGCGCAGCTTGTATCGTGTTGTGCAACAACATCGTAATCGTCATTGGTCCAACTCCTTTTGGTACAGGAGTAATGTAGCTTGCTACTTCTTTTACATCGTCAAAATCGACATCCCCACACAATTTTCCGCTTTCTAATCGATTGACGCCAACGTCGATCACAATTGCTCCTTCTTTCACATATGGTGATGTAATGAGCTTCGGTTTGCCGACAGCGACGATTAAAATATCCGCTTGACGCGTAATCGCCGCTAAATCGTTTGTGCGCGAATGACAATATGTGACCGTTGCGTGTTCACGTAAAAACAGCTGTCCAACCGGTTTACCGACGATATTGCTACGACCGACAACAACGACATGTTTTCCCGCAATATCGACTTGCAAAGATTGAACCATATATAAAATGCCGTACGGTGTACAAGGCAAAAACGTTTTCTGCCCCGTCATCATTCGTCCAATATTTAGCGGATGAAACCCATCGACATCTTTTTCTGGTGCAATCGCTTCAATGATATGTAGTTCATTCATTTGTTTTGGTAGCGGCAATTGAACTAAAATGCCGTGTACCGATTGGTCTTCGTTTAAACGAGCGATTTGCTCTAGCAAAAACTCCTCAGATATGTCGTTTGGGAAAGTAAGTAAAATCGAACGAATGCCAATTTCTTCACATGCTTTTTGCTTCGCTTTTACATACGATTGTGAAGCGGGATGATCTCCAACGAGGATGACCGCTAATGCAGGCTCAATGCCTTGTTGTTTTAACTGCTCGACTTCTTTTGCTAATTGTGCGCGTTTTTCTTTCGCTAGTTCAAAACCGTTAATGATTTGTGCTGCCATAAATCCTTCTCCCCCTTATTCGTTTAAGACAATGTTTCTTTTATTTTCGCAAGTACGCCGTTAATAAAGCGACTTGATTTTTCATCGCCAAACACTTTTGCTAATTCAATCGCTTCATCCATGCTTACATTGAACGGGATGTCATCCATATATTTCATTTCAAATACAGCCATGCGTAAAATGGAACGATCGACATTCGCCACGCGCTCTAATGTCCATTTTTCTAAATGTTGACGCAATAAGTCGTCAATTTCTTTTTGATGTTCCACCACGCCGAAAACAAGCATTTCCATAAATGGATCGGTCTCTTCTTCAGCGACGTTTGCAATCGCCGCATGTGGTTCAATGCCTCCCACGTCAATTTGAAACAATGCTTGCAACGCTTTCTCTCTTGCTGTATGCCGTTTCATGACCAAAACCCTTTCTATTCGTAATGTCGAAAATTATACCATGATCATAACACATTTCGACGAAAGAAAACACTCACCCATCGAAAAAGGGCGATCTCATAAACGAGATTGCCCCTTTTCTTTACTCGACTTCTGCCTCTGCTTTGGACGATTCGAATTGAACGCCAACAACATGAACGTTCACTTCCGCTGTCTCTAATCCTGTCATCGTCAACAATGCTTGGCGGACGTTTTCTTGAATTTTTTGCGAAACCGTCGGAATCGATACGCCAAAATTCATTACACAATAAATGTCAATGACAATCCCGCGGTCCGTTAAGTCGACTTTTACGCCTTTGCCATGATTTTTTTTTCCTAATCGCTCCACGACACCTGCCGCAAAGTTGCCGCGCATTTGCGCTACTCCTTCAATTTCAGATGCCGCAATCCCTGCGATGACTTCAATCACTTCTGGCGCAATTTCTACCTTCCCTAAGCTATTATGACCGTTTTCCATTTCTAATACATGTTCAGACATAACGGATTCCCTCCTTTATCATTAAGAGTTCATTACATCGTATGTTTCTAAAAACTTTGTATTAAAGTTTCCTTCGACAAACTTTTCATGCTCAAGCAATTTTAAGTGAAACGGAATTGTTGTATGAACTCCTTCAATAACAAACTCACTTAAGGCGCGTTTCATGCGGGCAATCGCTTCTTCACGCGTCGGTGCGTGAACGATCAACTTTGCAATCATCGAATCATAATATGGTGGGATTGTATAACCCGGGTAAACAGCTGAATCTACCCGCACGCCAAACCCTCCCGGCGGCAAGTACATTTGTATTTTTCCGGCCGATGGCATAAAGTTTTTCGCAGGGTTTTCCGCGTTAATTCGGCATTCGATAGACCAACCGTTAAAAGTGACATCCTCTTGTTTCAACGTCAATTTCTCACCTGATGCCACGCGAATTTGTTCTTTAATTAAATCGACACCTGTCACCATTTCCGTTACTGGATGTTCAACTTGAATGCGCGTGTTCATCTCCATAAAGTAAAATTGGCGATTGCGGTAGTCGTAAATAAATTCGACCGTTCCCGCTCCTGTATACTGCACCGCTTGCGCCGCTTTGACAGCTGCTTCTCCCATTTTTTGACGCATTTCTTCATCAAGCACAGGGGATGGTGTTTCTTCTAATAATTTTTGTAAGCGGCGTTGAATTGTACAATCGCGCTCGCCGAGATGAATGACGTTACCATACGAATCGGCTAACACTTGAATTTCAACATGTCGGAAATCTTCAATGTACTTTTCAATATATACGCCCGGATTTCCGAACGCAGTAGCCGCTTCTTGTTGCGTAATCGTAATTCCTTTTCTAAGCTCTTGCTCATCTCGAGCGACACGAATTCCTTTTCCGCCTCCACCTGCGGTTGCCTTAATAATAACAGGATAACCGATTTCATTCGCTAGCGCAATCGCTTCATCGATACTTTCAATAATTCCTTGCGAGCCTGGAACGATCGGCACCCCAGCTTGTCTCATCGTTTCACGTGCAACATCTTTCGTCCCCATTTTTGTAATCGCTTCCGGGCTCGGTCCGACAAACGTCACGTTGCATTCCCGACAAAGCTCAGCAAAGTCTGCGTTTTCAGCTAAAAATCCGTACCCCGGATGAATAGCATCACACCGAGTTAATGTTGCCACGCTCATCACATTTGTAAAATTCAAATAGCTTTCTTTTGACGTTTTCGGACCGATACAATATGCCTCGTCCGCCATTTGAACATGAAGTGCTTCACGATCCGCTTCAGAAAATACAGCGACCGTCTCGATGCCAAGCTCTTTGCACGCCCGAATAATCCGAACAGCAATTTCCCCACGATTGGCAATTAACAATTTTTTTATCATAACTATCGCTCCTTTATTCAGGCTTCACAAGGAATAAAGGTTGTCCATATTCAACGAGCTGGCCGTTTTTGACAAGCACTTCTACAATTTCCCCATCGACTTCCGCTTCAATTTCATTAAACAACTTCATCGCTTCAACAATACATACAATTGTATCTTTTTTCACTTTATCACCAACTTTTACGTACGGTGCAGCATCTGGCGATGGAGCCGCATAAAACGTACCAACCATCGGTGATGTAATTGTATGTAAGTTTTCTGCTGGAACAACTTGTTTTTCCGGCTTTACTTCCTCTTTCACTTCTACCTTTTCAACAGCCGGTGTCACCGGTACTTGTTGTTGAACGACAGCTGTTTGTGGCACGTCTACTTTTGGTGCAGCAACAACAACTTGTTCCGTTGCTCCAGCTTTTTTCATTTTAATCTTTGAGCCATCATGTTCATAGACGAACTCGACAATGTTTGACTCATTTACTAATCGGATTAATTCGCGAATTTCTTGGATTTTCAACATTGACTTACACCCCTCGCCCCATCATTTGTAGAAAAAGATTATACAATACCATGATACGACACACCTTTTCCATTATTCAATAAAATGATAAGAAAATGTTAGAAAATTTATATCTGGTCATAAAAACAATTATTATTATATAGTATTATAAAATTCGTTTTCAACCGAAAAAAAATAACCGGTCTCCCGGTTATTTTTGGAAACGAACAGCTACATCTTGCACGCGGCCAAGCTCACTTTGAACGAGCTGAATAATTTCGTTCGCTGCTTTTTTCGAATGTTCTTTTGCTTTCACTGTAATATGCACTTGATTTTCATGGACACGAACAAGCGCATCGTCGTATCCTTTCGATTTAATTAACGTTTCTAACACCGCTTCTTTTTCTGCAATATTCGATAGTTGTTGTAATTGATCGATCGCTTTACTTTTTTCTTCGGCAGATACGTTATTGGAAGCGACAATCGCATTTAACTCTTGACGCAACTTGCTTCGTTCATCTTCAATTTCAAGGCGAAGGGCAGTAAATAAATCATCGCTTGCGGTATTTGTTTGTTCAACTGTCACTTCTTCTCCGTTTGCGATTTCTTCTTTCATCGCTTCATCTGTCGGTTTTAAGTCTTTTCCATTATTCGCTTCCTCTTTTTGCTCAAACGCCACTTGTTCTGTCACTTGAGGACTTGTAACATAGTACACCGATAAAACGACAACTAAACTAAACATTGTTAATAACCAAACGGTTTGCTTTTTCAACATATGTTCTCCCCCTTACTTTTTTGGTAAAACAGCGACGCGATGGCTCGGAACGTTCAACGTTCGCGTCACTGCTTCAACAATCCATTTTTTTACTTGTACTTGATCGGCCCCTTTCGCAACAACAAGCACCCCACGAATGTCTGGCTTTTTCGTTTGTAAAACGAGCGGTGTTTCTTCGTCCCCTTTGCGCACGATCACAATTTTTTCGTCTGTTGATTCATCTTCGATTTGACGTTTTCCGCCTTCTTTATCTTCTTCCATCGTTCGTTTTTTTTGAACGGTCGCATTTTTTTCAAGTACGTTTTGTTCCGTTGCATCGACATTGACGATCACTTTGACTTCACCAACGCCAACAATCGCTTCAAGCGCTTCTTTTAATTGTTGTTCATACCGTTCTTCGTAATCTGCAATTTGTTTTAGTTTTTTCTCTTCATCGGTTTGACGAAATACTGTTTCAGCTCGTTCCTGCGGCACTTCTTTTGACGATGGAAATTTGAACACGTTGCCAAATAGCATAAATGACAAGCCAACTACTAAAGTAAGCGCGATGAGGCCGTTTTTTTCAATCCATTGTTTCACCCCTCCTTACTCCCTCCTCTCGAGATGAACTGTAATCATTTGCGGGTCAACTTCCCACATGTTTGCTAAAAAGCGAGCGATGTCATCATGTCGATCTGTCGGTGGCGTCGTCGATTGAATGCGAATCGGCTTTACGACAGAAGCTGCTTCCTCGGCTAACTCAACCGTAATTGACTCAATCGGAGGGGGATTTTGTTCCGACTCCCCGATCGTGAATGAAATGTCTGTAACGATTAAACCATATGTGCGCATCAACTCCTCAGCCGCTATGTTTTTCAGCTGGACAGCCATTTGTTCTAAAATATATGCACGTTGTGAGGCTTGTATTTCTTTTTTCTTTTTTTCTATGTCATTTTCAAACGTTTCGTTTGGTTGTTGCTGAATGGAAGCAAGCCACGTATCTACATCTCCGTGAAATAACCGAAAAAGCGGAGAAAACAAGATGAAAATAAATAACAAACCGACGACCATTTTGACATACTTTTGGAATGAACCGTTTGGCAAAATAAGTTCAATGACGACAGCGAGCAAAATAAATGTAATGATGTGCGAAATCCATTCAGTCAATAGTCCCACAGTCCCATTCTCCTCTCAACGAACCATCATCGTTAAATTTCCTGCTGCAATGATAACGGTCATACTTAAGAAAAACATAAGCGATACGATCATGAGCGCCACGAGCACATACATGATGCTTTTACTCATCACGCTCAAGCAGGAAATGACGATGCCTCCACCTAACGGTTGTAATATCGCTGCAGCTAGTTGATAAATAAGAGCGATGACTAAAATTTTGATTGCCGGAAACGCTGCGATAAGAAGCAGTAACACAACACCAAACAAACCCACTGTATTTTTTAATAAGACAGAAGCTGTTACGACTGTGTCTGCCGCATCGGTAAACATTCGTCCGATAATAGGTATAAAGTTTCCTGTCACAAATTTTGCTGCCCGTATAGCAACCCCGTCGGCAATTGCTGTCGTAGTACCTTTAACAGACAGCACGCCAAAAAAAATGGTAAGCATCATACCGAGCGAACCGATGCTAATGTTGCGCAACAAATCTGCCAATTTGGTCGCTTTATAATGTTCACTTAATAAACTGACGATGCTTAAAATTGTCGCTAAAAACAAAAGTGGTAACGAAAAATGTTCAATCATCGTTCCTGTCATATTCATAAAAAACAAGACGATCGGATGAAAAAAAGCTACGGATACAATGCCACCTGACGACGCCATAAGCGCAAGTAAAATGGGCAAAAGAGCGATCATAAAACTTGTCATCGTCTGAATAGCTTCCTTTGCGTATGTCACGGCAACATGAAAACTATTTAACGCGATAATCATAAGTACCATATAAACAACCGCATGTGCGACTTTACTGACAGCATGATGTGAAAAAGCGTTTTGTAGCGACTGTAAAAACAGGCTAAACACCGTCAATAAAATAAGCGTGCCAAGCAACTTTCCATTCGCCATAAGCTCGTACAATAAAAATTTGATAAACGCTCGCAACCATTCGCTTAGCGACAGCTCTTTCTCCCCATTTATAAACTGCCAAAAAGAACCTTTTTGACTTTCTGGCAACAATCCTCCATACTGTTGAACAATATGGTCCCAATATTGTTTAATCGACTCTACGCCCACTTGTTCCGCTTGTCGTTTCACTAGCTCATTCGTCGTTGGTGATGCTTGTACAATACAAGGCAAGAAAAAAAAGAGAAAGAAAAATAAAATTGGAGCGCGCCTCATATCATCACCCCTTCATCGGAAGAAAACTTAAAATCGTTTCAATGAGAGCAGTCAAAATCGGAATGGCCATCGCTAAAATTAAAATTTTTCCACCAAGTTCAATTTTCCCAGCAATCGCCCCTTGTCCGGCATCTTTTGAAATTTGTGCGCCAAATTCAGCAATGTAAGCGATACCGATAATTTTTAAAATCGTCTCGACGTATACGGTTTGAACGCGCGCTTCGTTTGCTAACGTCTGAACCATACGAAAAATATCTTGAATGCGATCAAGTAAAAATAAAAAAATAACGGTCCCGACAAATACGGTCAACAAAAGAGAAATGTTCGATTTATGTTCGTTTAAAATCGTTACTAAAAACGTCGCAATTAATCCAAGCCCGACAATTTGTAAAATATCAATGGGTATTCCCTCCTAACTTTGAAACAAAAAAACCGATTTAATTTTTTGAAATAAATCTTGAACGATCGAAATGACTAAAAACAAAATGTAAATAAAACCTAATAATGTCACCCATTGAGCATATTCCTTTTTTCCGAATCCTTCTAAAATCGTATGCAACAGCGCAACGACTATGCCTACTCCAGCAATGCGGAAAATTAAATCGACGTCAACACCCATTTTGAATGTCCTCCTCTATATGAGTAAAAGCACGATGAGAATGCCCGTTAATACACCTAAACTTTTCATCATTTTTTCGTAGCGTTGTTGTTTTTCAATCGCATCCCCTTCTTCTCTCTCTAAATGAACCATCGTTAAACGAATATAATTTTGTTGAATTTCATGATCGTATTGTCCGAGCGTCTCGCCAAACTGTCTCATAATTTCGAGCTCGCCTTCTTTCAATGCAGTCATTTTCCATACTTCCTGTAAACTTTCTTCCCATGCTTGACGGGCGCTCATCGTTCCTTCTTGTAACTTTTGTGCAAATGTTTCAAATAACCATGACAGCGGTCGTGATAGTTGTTGTGAAAGTCGTATAGCCGCTTCCGTTAACGGCGTATGTCCGTACATAATTTCCGCCTCAAGCGATTGCAACGCCATTTTTAATTGGCGTAATTGCCTTGTACGCTCACGCAAAAGGCGGGACGCTTCAAACCCTGACCATGTTGTCGCTAATATAATACACACAGCTCCGATCCATTTCATTTACATCACGCTCATCTCTCGGTATATGTCGCGCCCGCTACGATCGCGAATCGCTTGAATTGTTCCGGGGAGACCGACATTTGTTAATTCCACAAAGCGCTCAAACACAGCTTGTTCCATAATCGGGCGCAATGACGGGCGCTTCATTATATCGTCTATATGTCGACCGTGCGCTGTCATAAATAAGCCCACTCCTGCATGAACCGCTTCTAAAATCGCGATACAATCTGCTTCGCTCCCAATTTCATCAACAACAAGAACGTCCGGGCTCATGGAACGAATCATCATCATCATCCCTTCTGCCTTTGGACACGCATCGAGCACATCGACGCGATAGCCGAATGTAAATTGCGGAATACCTTTAACACAGCCGGCAATTTCTGACCGTTCATCGACGATGCCGACTTTTCGAGGAGCAATACGCCGATCTGTCACCCCGCTGCTGACGATGCGTGCAATATCACGAAGGAGCGTTGTTTTTCCTGTTTGTGGTGCCCCGATAATCATCGTATTGAGCCATCGTCCATCGTATAAATAAGGGAGAAGGGGAACAGCCATGCCGATTTGCTGCCGAGCCATTCGAATATTGAACGATGTAATATGTCGAATCGCTTTTACTTTTCCGTCTTCTACAATCACTTTTCCAGCTAAACCAACGCGATGTCCACCTTGAATAGTAATGTAGCCTTTTTTCAGCTCTTCTTCGATTGTGTAGAGAGAATATTGGCTTAATTTATTTAATAGTTCGATTCCTTCTCCCATTTGTACGACATGCGGACATATGTACGATCTCCCACCAGCAATGACTTCAAGCGGTCGTTCAATACGAATGCGAATTTCTTCAATCGTAAATTGAGAAGCGATAGGCAATGATTGAATCGCATGAACGATCCCCTTAGGCAACAGATCAAACACCGCTTGCATCCTCTTTCCTCCCTTACTTCACGACATATATGCCTATGAATATACATATGACTCCAGCACCAATCCATACGAGCTTAAACAATGACAGCTCGTTCGCCACTGCAACAAGACCTATCATCATAACGACTAAAAAAATGGTCGGACCAACGACGGCAAGCAATGTATTGACGGCAATCGCCTTTTTTACATCATTAAGCGACAACATGACAATCGCTGCACATAATTCAATAGCGGCAGATAAAAAACGTAAACTCGCCATCGTCCAAACAGTTGCATCAATTTTCATCGCATCCTCCTTGTACAACGGTGCTAGTACAACGTATGCGGAAATGGAACAATTCAGAAGTACAGAGGGAGGGAATTTATAAAAAATTAAACCTCCCCCGAAAAATCAATTTTCTAAAAAATATTTACAAAAAAAAAAAAAAGAGTAAAATGTTAATCGAAATCTAAAATTTAAAATTTAAGGATCTGGAGGTGCTTATATGTCTTTAAACCAAATTTCATATAAACTAGGTATCACCGAAAAGGCAAATAGCCTTTATCATGAAATTGACAGACGAATAACAACTCCTATTTCTAATGCTATTAAAGACTCTTTTGGAATTCCTACAATTACTGGTGCAGGTGGGAGTTATGTTTACAGTAAGTATGTTCAAAAGGCATCTACAAAAGTCGCAGTAAAATCTGCAGTTGGTGGAGGAATAATATCATCATTAATGGAGATAGGGGTAAGAAGCGTTAACAACTTATATAATGCCAACAAAGATATTATCCGAGGTTACAAGTAGGTGTAGCAATTGAGATGGACATATTTACTTACAATAATATCATGTGTTATTTTATCAATTCCAATTATCCGTCTTATTTTAGAAAAGGTGAGTAATTCGAATATACGTTCAAAAACTATAGATATATGGCTTTTTCTCAACTTGCCTATCGCCCTGTATGTGTATTTTCTTTACATTAAGCACACAAGTAAGCTTCCTTTAACGCATCTTTTAATAATTGCAGTTTATTTTCTACTTTTGATTACTCTGTTCATCGCTAGTGCTATAAAAGGAGGCATTGCAAAAAAAATGATCCAACTCTGGAGAGATATATGGAAATAAAAACTGTTGTATATGATCCAAAGGATTTACCGATTTACAACGTTGGTGCATATTCCATAGTTACCAGAAAGACATACCCCTTGATACCAGAAGGGGATATATGGATATTAGAGTTGACAGACTCCTTGAAAACAGAGCTAAAACTCTATCAAATACTAATTAACGATCAATTTTTCGTCTCGGATCCCACAAAAAAATGTGTTATATGGGATAAAACTATTGTATCCGTGCTAAATGGGACTCAAGATATAAGTATACCACCTAAAATTTATCAATTTTCTTTATCAAAAAATATCTCTATAAATAAAGAGGAAAAAACAATATATCCATTAAAACAGTCTTTAAAATTCAACTCTTTAGATCAACGTTTACACTGTGTTTGTAAGCTGAAAAATGTAAAAATTGATTTTCCTATCGTGGCAAAAATATATGATAAAAATCAAATCTTATATATTTTTGATGAATGGATAGAAAAATCGGACTCACACAACAAATTTGAAAGGACATTTTATTTTAGTGTAAATACTACACAATTCTCAAGTGGACTCTGGAACATTGAATTAGAAACTCCTTTTGAAAGATATATTTCGCAATTTGAGTTCTGCTGTTTTGGTCACACTTGGTCATCATCTAGTCTTTTTGACACGATTATTTAAGGACATCAAAAACGTATAAAAGAAAAAGGTGCCCCATTTGCTTTAGGGGCACCTTTTTCCATAGGAAATATGTTTGCAGATAAAAAGGATAAATCATACAATAATAGTCTATTTTTGGTTCATCACCAAAAGATGTGCTTGCACCTGCCATTAAAGTATGTTAGTCGTTTCTAACCGAACCCGTAATGCAAAACGCTGGATATTTCTGTATCCATATCCCCGACGTTTGATCAGCTTGATCTTGTTATTCGTTCCTTCCATTTT